>USMO01000006.1 GCA_900555785.1 uncultured Eubacteriales bacterium
CATAGGCCCCCCCTGGGCGTAGCCGCCGCCGGCAGCACCGCCCTTGATGCCGAACACGGGACCTAAAGACGGCTCCCGGAGGGCGGCCACGGCGTTTTTGCCGATGCGGCGCAGACCGTCTGCCAGACCGATGGTGGTGGTGGTCTTCCCTTCCCCCGCCGGGGTCGGCGTGATGGCGGTGACCAGCACCAGCTTGCCCTGCCGGTCCGCGTGCTCCGTCAGGTACGACAGGTCTACCTTCGCTTTCCAGCGTCCGTATTGCTCGATGTACTTCTCATCGATCCCCGCCGCCTGCGCGATCTCGCCAATCGGCTTCATCTCGCACGCCTGCGCAATCTCTATATCCGTAAGTTGTGCCATGTTATCTCCTTTTTTTAAGACCTCGGGGGAAGACCTCGGGGCTCTGCCCCGAACCCTGCTTAGAACCTTCTTGAAAGAAGGTTCTAAGAACTCCAAGAACTTTAAACAGGTGGAGTTAGGGGGTTATTTTTTGAGTGAGTGCTAAGGGGTGTAGCCGGATGCGTCCTGCGAACCGGACGCCCTCATCCGTCGCCTGCGGCGCTAAACTGCTTGCAGTTTAGCGCCGGCAGGCGGGATCTCCGAACGGTAGAGGCAATCCAGTCCATCACTACCTAAGACGGACAAAAAGTAAGCACTCCATAACAACCAGCCTCTGTGTCACCAAAAGCAACCCAATCCCCTCAGTAAAAGTTCTTGAAGGTTCTTAGGGATGACTGGTTGCGAAGCAACCAGTCAGTAGCGCAGCGTTACTTCTCTCCAAGAAGTTCCCTAAGCGGGGCTTGGGGCAGAGCCCCAAGGTCTTCGGTCTTAGTTGTTATAAATCGGGAACTTTTCGCACAGGGCGGCGACACCGTTTACGATGTCATCGCGGCGGCGGTCGTAGTCGCGGAACGCATCATCGATAAAGCCGGCGATCTTCACCATCTCGGCGGGGCCGAACCCGCGGGAGGTCACGGCGGGCGTCCCGATGCGCAAGCCGCTGGTCACGAAGGGGCTTGCGGGGTCGTTGGGGACCGCATTCTTGTTCGCGGTAATGCGGACCTCATCCAGGCGGGCTTCCAGCTCCTTGCCGGTCACCGCCGTGCCGCGCAGATCAATCAGCATCAGGTGGTTGTCGGTGCCGCCGGAGACCAGCTTGATTCCGCGCCGGGTCAGCTCGCCGGCCAGCACCGCCGCATTCCCGACAATCCGCTTCTGGTAAGCCTTGAACTCATCGGTCAAAGCCTCCCCGAGCGCAACCGCCTTTGCGGCAATGATGTGCATCAGCGGACCGCCCTGCGTGCCGGGGAAGACCGCTTTGTCGATCTGCTTTGCGTACTGTTCGCGGCACAGAATCATGCCGCCGCGCGGTCCGCGCAGGGTCTTGTGCGTGGTCGTGGTGACAACGTCCGCATACGGAACCGGGTTCGGATGCAGCCCCGCCGCACAAAGCCCGGCAATGTGCGCCATGTCCACCAGCAGATACGCACCAACTTCGTCCGCAATCTCCCGGAACTTGGCAAAATCGATGGTCCGGGGGTAGGCGCTGGCACCGGCAAGAATCAGCTTCGGGCGGTGCTCCTTCGCAAGCGCGCGCACCTGCTCGTAGTCAATGCGCTCGGTAAGCGGGTCCACCTCGTAGGGAACGATGTTGAAGTAGGTGCCGGAAATGTTGACCGGAGATCCGTGCGAAAGGTGCCCGCCGTGCGCAAGGCTCATCGAAAGCACCGTGTCGCCCGGCTTCAGCAGCGCAAAGAAGACCGCCAGATTCGCGTTCGCGCCGCTGTGGGGCTGCACGTTCGCATGCTCGGCACCAAACAGCCGGCAGGCACGGTCGCGCGCGAGGTTCTCCACCTCGTCCACATACTGGCAGCCGCCGTAGTAGCGCCGCCCGGGGTAACCCTCGGCGTACTTGTTGGTCAGGATGGTCCCGGCGGCAAGCAGGACCGCCTCGGAAACGATGTTCTCGGACGCAATCAACTCAATGTTCTCCTGCTGGCGGCGCAACTCGCGCTCGCAGGCGGCATAAACGGCGGGGTCAAATTGTTCGAGCTTTTCAAAAAACATATCGGATCTCCTTTTTTTGGGATATGATTGACAAATTCGGACCGGTCACTTCCATTTGGATTTTGAAGAATAATACTGATGCCACTTGGCTTTGCGACGGTATTTCAGGTAAGCCCCGCCGCCAATCCACACGGTCATGCAGACCAGAAAGAAAACAACGCCTGCCTTCGCTCTCCGGCTCTTGGTCAGGTTCTTGATGGAGAGCAGACGGCTCATAAACCCGCTCCGCTCGGCATCCTGCGCCGTTTCCAGCGGAACGGTGCCGATGATTTCGCCCTGGTAGACCGCAGCCACAAAGCCGACCGGCGTCCCCGTGCGGACCGGCGCCTCCAGCGAATCCACGCTCAGCCGGATGCTCAGCAACACATCCACGCCGACCTCGCAGCCCGCCGGAAGATACGCCCACAGCGATTCGCTCGGGCGCACGTTCACCGTGTCCACCAGGTCCGAAACCGTCACCGGCAGGGTGCAAACAACCGTCTCCGGCGACAGCACCTCGGTGTTGATATAATTCGCATACGCCCAGCGAACCAGCTTTGCCGCCAGGCTGTTGGTCGCGCTCTCGCTCGCCTCGCCGTTCGCGTCCACGGTGTCCATCAGAATCAGCAGGTAGCTGTCGTTCCCCTTCTGCACCAGCGTCACCAGCGTCACGCCTGCGTTGGAGGTTTCCCCCACGCACATGCCGGCGCAGGTCACCGAGCCCAGCGTGGTCCCCGTAATCAGTGAATTGCGGTTCCAAACGGTGTCGCCCGTTGACAGTTCCCCGCGCCGCAGACCCGCAAAATAGAGGTACAGCTCATTTTCAGCCGCCGCGCGCGCCAGAACCGACAGGTCATACGCCGACGTGTAGGAGTTATCCGCCACGCCGGAGGGGTCCCCGACCATCGTTGCGGTCGCGCCCAGTTCCTTCGCGCGGGTGTTCAGCAAGTCGACAAAATTGCTCTTTCCGACCGCCGAGCCGTTGCCGATGCGGTAGGCAATCACGTCATACGCGTCGTTGTAACTTCCGCAGATCGCCAGCAGCAGCATCTCCCGCCAGGTGAAGCTGTCCCCCGCCCGCAGACCGAAGCGCTTTCCGCTGGAATCGGCAATCATCTTTTCCTCAACGGTCACCGTTTCGTCCAGCATGTCCCCCAGCCACTCGCAGGCAACCAGCCCGGACAGCAGCTTGACGCTTGCCCCTGCCGCGCGGCGGTCGGTCTCGTTCTTCCTGCCCACCACTCTGCCGCTTTCAAGGTGGAGCATATACAGCGCGCCTGCGGTGTCGGCTGCCGGAAATTCTGCCGGCTCTGCCGCCGCAAACACCGGCAGCAGCGAAAACAGACAGAGGACCGCCGCAAGCACGCAAACCGTCTTTCGCATTGGCAATCCTCCCTTCCGGATCTGTGTTCCGTGTACTCAGCACCCGCCCCGGTGCCGTGCAGCGACCGTTTCCCGGTCATGGGCAATCTGCTCGCGCAGCGCCTCCACAGTGTCGAATTTTTTCTCCTCCCGCAAATAATGCAGGAACGCGACCCGCACGGTCCTGCCGTAAAGATCGCCCGAAAATCCCAGCAGGTGCGTCTCGCAGCGTACCTCATGCGCGCCGTCAACGGTCGGTCTCGTCCCGACGTCGGTCACGCCCGCGTAGTGCGCGCCGTCCACCTCGCAATCGGTATCGTAAACGCCGGATTTCGGAATCAGCGCCAGCGGGGCAAACCGCTGGTTGACGGTCGGAAAGCCGATGGTCCTGCCCAGCTGTGCGCCGTGCGTGACGGTTGAGGTCAGCTGATACGGATGCCCCATGAGTGCAGCCGCTTCGTCCGGTTTCCCGTCCAGCAGCAGCCTGCGCACGCGGGTGGAACTGATGGGTTCCCCACCGTCCAGGGCCGCATCGCACACCAGCAGGTCTCCCCCCAGCATGTCGCGCAACAGCTCCGGCGTGCCCTTCCCCCGGCGCCCGAAGCGATGGTTAAAGCCGCACGCGGCTGCAACGCAATGACAGTCCCGCTGCAGAACGTCACGCACGAATGCGTCCGGCTCCATGTCGCGCAGGGCCGGGAAATCTGCCAGGACGGCAATCTCCGCTCCTGCCTCCCGAAAGCGTTCCAGGCGTTCGGCCTCGCTTGTCAGGTGTCCGGGCGGGTTCTGGGACAAAAAGTCCGATGACAGCCCCCGAAAGCAGAAAACACCCAGCGTTGCGCTCGGAAACCGCTCCTGCCGCATGCGCGCTGCGGCTGCAATCAGCGCCTGGTGCCCGCGGTGAACGCCGTCAAAATTTCCAAGGCACAACACCGTGCGCGCCGGCATTTCGCACGGCTGCCCGGTTACAAGGTCGACGGTCTGCATTTACTGCTCCAGCTCCAGGTAGGTGCGGACCAGCTCGCCCATCAGCTCGTCCCGGTCGATGCGCCGGATCAGCGCCCGCGCGCCCGCGCAGTTGGTGATATAGGTCGGGTCTTCAGAAAGCAGGTAGCCGACAATCTGCCCGATGGGGTTATACCCTTTCTCGGTCAGAATCGCGTATACCTGTCGCAAGGTCTCTTTCATTTCCTGCTTTTCGTCCGGTCGATTTTCCATATGCTCTCCTTTTTTCGAGGGAAAGACCTTGGGGCGCTGCCCCAAAGCCCCGCTTAGAACCTTCTTGAAAGAAGGTTCTAAGAACTCCAAGAACTTTCACTGAGGGGATTTTGTGGGGGTACTTCTCATTATAGGGTCCGCAGGTAGGTTTTGCAGGCGGGCAGGACCCGGTAGCTTTCGATTGCTTTGCGGATTGCCTTCCGGCGCGTCCACTCGGGGAGCCTGCCGCGCTCGAAATACGGCAGCGCCGCCGTCTCCTGCTTTGCCAGCGCCGTTGCGAAGTACCATGCCACCATCATGCGGATGTAGGATTCCTCGCGGTCTACCGCTGCGACTTTCTCCAGGTACACCGGGTCAAAGTCACCGTCCAGGTAGAAGCGCATCAGCAGCCCGATGGCGTACCGCACGGCGAACACGTCCGGCGCCGCCAGCCAGCGGTCGATATGCGGCAGAAGCGCCTGCCGGTGCTTTCCCAGCACGCGCGGGCAGAAGCTGTCGCAGGTCGACCAATCCTCCACAAACGGCAGAAACCGGTCCAGCGCTGCTATGGCTGCGTCGAACTCCGGTTCGGTCTCCAGCAGGAACCCGTGCAGCAAGTTTTCCTCGTGATAGGTGTGCGGCAGGACCGCCAGAAACGCCCCGGCGCTCTCCCGGTCCCGTGCCAGCTCTTTTGCGTACTTCCGCAGGACCGGCACGCGGACCCCGATGACCGCCTCGCGTGGAACGCCCGGCATCAGTGCGCTTTGAAATGCGCGATACGTGGCATCGGAAAGCCCCAACAGCTCGCTCTGAATGTCATCCGGTGTTCTCATGGCGCCCCTCCCCCAGCCATCGCGCAGCCCTCCGCAGCCTCCGGCTCCTATTTCTTATTATTGTACCATATTTTTATGGAAAAGTCAATGCCAAAAAGTAAAAATAGAGGGAGGACGTTGAAGAACTACAATACCTCTGTCCCTCGGAGATCCCGCCTGCCGGCGCTCCTGCGGGGTTCGACCGGGCACCGAAGGTACCTTGCTCTGAGATGACACAGAGGGGTATTCGGGACGTGTGATATACAATTTACGTCCGTCTTAGATAGAAAGAAAAAAGCGGAACGACACATAGGTCGTTCCCTACAAGGCGAGCAAGCCGCATCTCCAAGCCTTCAACGCCGTACCAGCCCCGCCGAGCGAAGCAAGGCGGGGACCCCGAGGCACCGCCTCAAATCCTGCGTAGAGCCCTCTTCCGAGCGGGCTCGAAGAGCCCGAAACTTCACCGCACGGGGCAACCGGATTCGCAGCACGTAAAACAATCTTTACATCCCACTAATCCGGTTGCCCTGTGCGGTGAAGTTCTTGGAGTCCTTAGAACCTTCTCCGAAAGAAGGTTCTAAGCGGGGTTTGGGGCAGCGCCCCAAGGTCTTCCCGCACACAAAAAAGCCCCCGGCGAACCGGGGGCTTGGGGGTTATTCAGCCTTGGGAGCTTCCTCAGCCTTTTTGGTGGTCTTCTTGGCAGCGGGCTTCTTTGCAGCCGGCTTTTCAGCAGCGTCAGCGTCTGCCTTCTTTGCGGTGGTCTTCTTAGCCGCAGGCTTCTTCGCAGCGGTCTCGCCGTCTGCCTTCTTGGCAGTCGACTTCTTTGCGGCGGGCTTCTTTTCAGCAGTCTCGCCGTCCGCTTTCTTGGCGGTGGTCTTCTTGGCTGCGGGCTTCTTTGCGGGCTTTTCCTCAGCTGCCGGAGCTGCTGCGGGAGCCTCTGCTGCGGTTTCGGGAGCTGCCACCTGCGCAACCTCCTCATCCTTCACCAGGGCGACAATCGCCATCTCAGCTGCGTCACCTCTGCGGTTGCCGAGCTTCAGGATCCGGGTGTAACCGCCGTTACGGTTTGCGTAGGACGGTGCGATCTCGGTGAAGAGCTTGGTTACAACGCTCTCCTTGGTGATATACGCCAGTGCCGCGCGGCGGCTTGCCAACGTGTTCTTCTTGCCGAGAGTGATCATTTTTTCTGCCATGGACCGGACTTCCTTCGCTCTTGCAAGCGTGGTCTCGATCTGTCCGTTCTCAAGCAGTAAGGTGACCATTCCGCGCAGCATCGCTACTCTGTGCGCGGTCGGTCTGCCGAGTTTTCTTGTTCCGGGCATTTGTATTCCCTCCTTCTGCTGTATACGAAAAGTTTTTGTTCGTTATGCTGATCTGACGCTTATTCCTCTTCCCGACGGAGGTCCAGCCCCAGGCTGTGGAGCTTCTGGATGACCTCTTCGAGGGACTTTTTGCCGAGGTTGCGGACCTTGATCATGTCCTCCTCGGTGCGGTTGGTCAGATCCTCCACCGTGTCGATGCCCGCGCGCTTCAAGCAGTTGAAGCTACGCACGGACATGTCAAGCTCCTCAATGGTCATCTCAAGGACCTTTTCCTTGATGGTCTCTTCTCTTTCGACCATGATCTCTGCCTTCTTTGCTTCATCGGACAGATCCACAAAGAGGTTGAGATGCTCGTTGAGAATCTTGGCACCCAACGAAACCGCTTCTTTTGCGCAAATCGTTCCGTTGGTCAGAACTTCCAGCGTGAGCTTGTCGTAATCCGTGATGTTGCTGCCGACACGCGTGTTGTCAACCGTGTACTTCACGTTGTAGACCGGCGTGTAAATCGAATCGGTGTAAATGGTACCGATCGGTGCGAACGCCGTGACGCCGAGCGTCTGTGCGTGCAGCTGCTTGTTTCTTTCCTGCGAGACATATCCGCGACCGTGAGCGAAAGTCAGCTCCATATAGAAGCGCTCGTTCTCTCCGACCGTTGCGATATGATGCTCCGGATTGAGGATCTCAATATCGGAATCCTGCTTGATGTCGCCGGCGCAAACGTCCCGTTCACCGGTCACGTCAATGATGACCGTCTTGGGACCGCTGCAATGCAGTTTTGCCGTGATGCCCTTGACATTCAGCACGATCTCGGTCACATCCTCGGTCACGCCGGGAATGGTGGAAAATTCCTGCAGAACACCGTCGATCTTGATATTGGTCACCGCCACACCGGGAAGCGAGCTGAGCAGCACTCTGCGCAGAGAGTTTCCAAGTGTGATACCGTAACCGCGTTCCAGCGGTTCCACGATAAAGATGCCGTGTCTGCCGTCTTCACTCAGGTCAGCCGTTGTGATATTGGGCTTTTCAATCTCGATCATTCCAAACAATACCTCCTTTTTATCATGAAATCAACGCTTCAGGTTCGATCCGGTCATGCACAGCTCCGGACCGTTTGGGTTCGGGGTGGATTACTTGGAATAAAGTTCGACGATGAGCTGTTCGTTGAAGTCAAAATCGACGTCCTCGCGAGCGGGCAGCGCCGTGACCTTTGCAGTGAACGCATCAGCCTTGACATCCAGCCACTTCGGCGCGTGATGCGACGCAGCGGATTCTGCCAGAGCCTTGAACTTTTCGGACGAGCGGCTGCTTTCCTTGACGGCAACCACATCGCCGGCCTTGACGATCAGCGACGGAATGTTGACCTTCTTGCCGTTGACGGTGAAGTGACCGTGCAGAACCAGCTGACGCGCCTCCTTGTGGGACGCGGCAAAGCCCATTCTGTAAACGACATTGTCCAGTCTTCTCTCCAGCAGGCAGATCAGGTTTTCGCCGGTCATGCCTTCCTTGCGGTCTGCTTCTTCGAAGTAGTTCACGAACTGCTTCTCCAGCACGCCGTAGTATCTTCTGGTCTTCTGCTTCTCACGCAGCTGCATGCCGTACTCTCTGACCTTCTTGTTTGCGGCGCCATGCTGACCCGGAGCCGATGCTCTGCGGTCCAGTGCGCACTTACCGGTGGTGCAGCGGTCGCCCTTGAGGAAGAGCTTCGTGCCTTCTCTGCGGCACAGTCTGCATACAGGTCCTGTATATCTTGCCATAATGTTTTTCCCTCCTCGAAATTATACCCGTCTGCGCTTCGGCGGTCTGCAGCCGTTGTGCGGGATCGGCGTCACGTCCTTGATCAGGGTGATCTGAAGTCCGACGGTCTCCAGCGCGCGGATAGCGGATTCGCGTCCGGCACCCGGGCCCTTCACGAACACTTCAACCGTCTTCAGACCGTGATCGATTGCGATCTTCGCTGCGGTCTCAGACGCGGACTGTGCCGCAAACGGAGTGGATTTTCTCGAGCCCTTGAAACCGAGCTCACCAGCCGATGCCCAGGAAATTGCATTGCCTTCGGCATCCGAAATGGTAACGATCGTGTTGTTGAAGGTCGACTGGATATGAACAGAGCCTTTTTCAATGTTCTTTCTCTCGCGGCGCTTCTTGACAACCTTTTTAGCTGCTGCAACTTTTGCCATTTTTATGCCACTCCTTTACTTCTTCTTGTTCGCGATGGTCTTCGCGGGTCCCTTGCGGGTTCTTGCGTTCGTCTTGGTCCGCTGACCTCTGACGGGCAGACCCTTTCTGTGGCGGATACCGCGGTAGCAGTTAATCTCCACCATTCTCTTGATGTTCAGAGCAACATCGCGGCGGAGGTCACCCTCAACGGTGTAGGAATTTTCGATCTCGTCACGGAGCTTTGCCACTTCGTCCTCGGTCAGATCCTTCGCGCGGGTATCGGGATTGATACCGGTCTTCGCAAGGATGTCGTTTGCGCTCTTGCGCCCGATCCCGTAGATATAGGTCAGGGCGATCTCTACGCGCTTGTTGTTCGGAATATCAACACCAGCTATACGAGCCATTCTCTTTTTTCACCTCTCTGTTGATTTTTCAGCCGATCAACCCTGTCTCTGCTTGTGCTTCGGGTTTTCGCAGATGACCATGATCTTGCCTTTTCTCTTGATGATCTTGCACTTCTCGCAGATCTTCTTGACGGATGGTTTTACCTTCATTGTCCCTACCGTACCTTTCTTGCTTTCGTTGTGGTACCGGAAGACGGAAACCGCCGTCCGGCTTATTTCGCACGCCAGGTAATGCGCCCCTTGGTCAGGTCGTAGACCGACACCTCAATGGTCACGCGGTCACCGGGCAGTATTTTGATATAGTTCATTCTCAGCTTGCCGGAAATATGCGCTGTCACCATATGTCCGTTCGGGAGCTTGACCCGGAAGCATGCGTTCGGGAGTGCTTCCACGACCACGCCTTCAAACTCGATGACATCATCCTTCTGTGCCAGAATAATCCCTCCTTCACTCTGGATTGGCTTGTGACTTAGAAATCTTTTTCCACCAACGTGAGGATCGAAACGCCCTCGCTTGTCAGTGCGACCGTGTTTTCGTAGTGTGCCGAAAGCGACCCGTCCGCAGTTTTGACCGTCCAACCGTCCGGCATTTCCCGGACTTCAAACGTCCCGACGTTCACCATCGGTTCGATGGCAATCGTCATGCCTGCGCACAGGCGGATGCCGCGTCCCGCAACCCCATAGTTCGGGACATCGGGCGCTTCATGCATATCGGTTCCGATTCCGTGTCCGACATAGCGCCGCACGGTTCCGAAGCCGTTCTTTACGACCACCGCGTCAATCGCGTGACCGACGTCGCCCAGGCGGTTGCCCACCTTGACCTGCTCCACACCGGCAAAGAAGCTCTCCCGGGTGACCCGGATCAGCTTTTTCGCAACGTCGCTGACCTCCCCGACGGGGATCGTCCGCGCCGAATCGCCGACATAGCCATGATAGGTCGCGCCGGTATCGATCTTGACGATATCGCCGTCCTTCAGGATCCGCTTTTTCGAAGGAATCCCGTGGATGACCTCATCGTTGATGCTGATACATGCGCTGGCGGGGAATCCGCCGTATCCGAGGAAGGTTGGCTCAGCGCCGCACTTCCGGATATAGCGTTCGATTGCCTGATTGATCTCATAGGTGCTGACCCCGGGGCGAACCATATCGCGGGCGACCAGTAACGCCTCGCCCGTAATACGGCCCGCATCCTTCATCGCGGAAAGCTCCTGCGAATTTTTCAGGTGGATCATTTGGTTGCCTCGAACGGACGCAGTGCCTCGAAGACGAGCGCGGTGGTATCCGCGACCTCTTCCTGGCCGTGTACAGTCACGAGATTGCCCTTCTTGGAGTAATACTCCTTGAGCGGCTCGGTCTGCGCATGGAAGGTTGCGAGTCTGTTCTTAACGGTTTCTGCGGAATCATCGGCTCTGACATAAAGAGTCTCTCCGCACTTGTCACAAACCCCCTCTTTCTTGGGAGGATTATGGGTAACATGATAGGATGCGCCGCAGGAGCAGACGCGGCGTCCGCTCATGCGTTCAACGATCTTTTCGTCCTCGACCTCAATGTTCAGAACGACATCAATCCGGACACCCATCGCATCCAGGGCTTCCGCCTGCGGGATGGAGCGGGGAAAACCGTCCAGAATAAAGCCGTTTTTGCACGCATCGGTCGAAAGGTATTCCTTGATAATACCGATCACGACCTCATCGGGAACCAGCTTGCCGGCTTCCACATAGGATTTTGCCGCCTTGCCGAGTTCGGTCTCGTTTTTCATCGCGCTGCGGAGGATGTCTCCGGTTGCGATTGCGGGAATGTGATATTTTTCGGAGATCTTCGCGGATTGGGTACCTTTCCCCGCACCGGGCGCTCCCAGTAAGATCATATTCATAGAACGATGAATCCTTTCTCGATGGATGGATCAGTCAAGGAAACCTTTGTAGTTCCGCAGCTTCATCTGTGCCTCAACCGACCGGACCGTTTCCAGCGCAACGCCGACCACAATCAGGAGGGAAGATCCTCCGAAGGTCAGCAGCGTCGAGAACGCGGTGTTGGTCACGAACACACCGATAATCATCGGCACGCACGCGATTACGGAGAGGAAGACAGCACCGATCGCGGTAATGCGGTTCAGATGTCTCTTGATATAGTTTGCGGTTTCGGAGCCGGGACGGTACCCCTTAATCGAGCCGCCGTTGTTCTGAATGTTGTTCGCCACTTCAACCGGGTTGAAGGAAATCATAATGTAGAAGTAGGAGAACAGGAACAGGAAGACCAGATACAGGAGAATATAGACCGGCGTGTTGGTTCCGAGATAGTTGGTTACGAACTTGCGGAATCCGTTGCTTTCGCTGAAGAAGCCCGCAATGGTCGGCAGGATCGAAACGATCGAGCTTGCGAAGATGATCGGCATCACGCCCGCCATGTTCATCTTCAGGGGCAGGTTGCTGGTCTGACCGCCGTACATTTTGCGTCCGACGACCTTCTTTGCATACTGAATGCGAATCCGCTCCTCCGAGTTGGTGAACCAGACAATCAGCCCGACCACCGCAACTGCGATTACGAGGAACAGGAGCACCCAGACAATGCCCAGCACCAGCTTGCCGCCGGTGAGGAACTTACCGGTCGAGGAATCCTTCAGCAGCGCGACCAACGAGCTGACCATGGTACTGCCGCGCGAAATGATGTTCGCGAACAGGATGATGGAAATGCCGTTTCCGATGCCCTTTTCGTTGATCCGCTCTGCCATCCACATAATCATCGCGGCGCCGGCGCAGAAGCAGGCGATCATGACGAAATACTGGAAATAGTAGAGTCCCTTATTGGCAGACTTGGTGATTGCCAGGCAGCCGTAGGAATTGAGCATGGTCACGTAGCCGTACGCGGTGACAACAGCGAGAACCGCCGTGACAACGCGGGTGTAGGCGTTGATCTTCTTCTTGCCTTCCTCGCCCTCTTTGGAGAGGTTTTCGAGGTAAGGAATTGCGATGGTCAACAGCTGCATCACGATGGACGCGGTGATATACGGCGAAACAGACAGCGCAAACAGCGTCGCCTGCTCGAACGCGCCGCCCGAGAACATATTGACGAGCTGGAAAATACCGGTCGCCGCAAAGCCCTCGTTGGCTTTCAGAAGAACAATTTTGTCGACGTCGACAAAGGGGACATAGAGGTTTGCGCCGATCCGGTAGACCAGCACGATGAACAGGGTAAACAGGAGCTTCTTACGAATATCAGCGATCTTCCAAGCATTCTTGAAGGTCTGGATCATCTGATTCATAATTATACCTCCTCTGCCTTACCGCCTGCCGCCTCGATCTTTTGCTTGGCAGCCGCCGAGAAGACCGCCGCTTTTACTGTCAGTTTTTTGGTCAGTTCACCGTTTCCGAGGACCTTCAGCCCGTCGCCCGCCTTGCGGACGATCTTCGCTGCCATCAGCACGTCGAGGTCGACCTCGGTGCCGTCAACGAACTTCTCCAGATCCGCAACGTTGACAATCGCGTAGGTCTTTGCGAAGTGGTTCTTAAAGCCTCTCTTCGGGTGCTGTCTGTAAATCGGGAACTGTCCGCCTTCGAAACCGGGTCTGACACCGCCGCCGGAGCGTGCGTTCTGACCCTTGTGTCCCTTACCTGCCGTTTTTCCGTTGCCGGAACCGGTTCCTCTGCCCTTGCGCCATGCAGCGCGGGCGGAACCCTCTGCGGGTGTGAGTTCATGAAGCTTCATCTGCGTTTCCCTCCTTTAAGCGTTTTCGACGGATTCAACCGTCACGAGATGCGCGAGGATCTTCACCTTGCCGGCGAGAACCGCGTCGTCCTTGTGAACGATGCAGTCACCGATTTTGGAAAGACCCAGGGATTTCGCAGTTGCCTTCTGGTTCGGCTTTGCGCCGATCAGGCTTTTTGCCAGTGTCACTTTTTTCATGATCTGCACCTCCTGCTCAACCCTTGACCTGCTCGGTGGGGATGTCGCGGATCTTTGCAACTTCCTCAACCGTGCGAAGCTCCTTCAGACCTTCCATCGTTGCCTTGACAACGTTGGTCGGGTTGTTGGAGCGCAGGCACTTAGCGCGGATATTCTTAATGCCGGCAGCCTCAAGGACCATACGGACCTTGCCGCCTGCGATGATACCGGTACCGGGAGCAGCCGGCTTCAGCAGGACCTTGCCTGCGCCGAACACACCCGTCACCTGATGGGGAATCGAGGTTCCCTTCAGTGCAACCGTTACCATATTCTTCTTTGCGTCTTCGATTCCCTTGCGGATTGCCTCCGGAACCTCTGCCGCCTTTCCAAGTCCCACGCCAACATGACCTGCGCCGTCACCGACGACCATCAGCGCTGCAAAGCGTGCGATACGACCGCCCTTGACCGTCTTCGAAACACGGTTGAGCGCGATGAGCGATTCCTTGAGATCATGCTCAGCGGGATTAAATTTGTCAGCCATTTTCTTCCTCCAAGATATTCAATAAACGTAAGTTTGTTGAACAGTGTATAAACCGGAAAATCAGAACTTCAGACCGCCCTCGCGAGCGCCTTCAGCCAGTTCCGATACACGTCCGTGATACAGATAACCGCCGCGGTCGAACACAACCTCGGTGATACCCGCTGCTACTGCCTTTTCCGCGATCAGCTTGCCGATCTCGCGGGCTGCTTCCTTGTTGCCGCCGTTGCCGTCAAATTTCTGACCGAAAGTGGAAGCGCTGACCAGAGTCACGCCCTTCACATCGTCAATGATCTGTGCGCTGATGTTCGCATTCGAACGGTACACAGCCAGACGCGGACGCTCCGCGGTACCGGAGATCTTGGCTCTGACTCTCTTGTGTCTCTTCAGGCGAGCCTTATTTGCATCTTTTCTTGATACCATGTCACTTCACTCCTTTCAATTATTTGCCCTTGCTGGTCTTACCTGCCTTGCGGCGGATGTGCTCGTCAGCATACTTGACACCCTTTCCGTGGTAGGGTTCCGGCGGTCTCTTGCCGCGGATGACGGCTGCGGTCTGTCCGACCAGCTGCTTGTCAACACCCTTAACGATGATGGTGTTTGCGTCCGGCACGTCAAACGTGATGCCGTTCTCTTCCGTCAGGCAGAACTTTGCCTGCGGCTGACCGTTGGGCATCAGCGAGTGGCCCAGGAACAGCTGAATGGTCTTGCCCTGCTTGACAACCTTGTAACCGACGCCGACGATCTCGAGCTTCTTCGAGTAACCCTCGGTCACGCCGACCACCATGTTGTGCAGCAGTGCTCTTGTCAGCCCGTGCAGGCTGCGGTCTTCCTTATCATCCGTGGGACGAGCGACGTAGGCATGGTTGCCTTCAACGGTGATGGTCATACGGGGGTGGAGCTGTTCCGTCAGGGTTCCGAGCTTTCCCTTCACGGTGACGAGATTGCCGTCCGCGACGGTGACCGTCACGCCTGCGGGAATTTCCACGGGCATTCTTCCGATTCTTGACATTTCAATTACCTCCCCTTCCGATTACCACACGAACGCGAGGACTTCGCCGCCGACGTTCAGCGAGCGAGCCTTCTTGCCCGTCATGATCCCCTTGGATGTGGACACGATTGCAATGCCAAGCCCGTTCATCACGCTGGGCATATCCTCGCAGCCTGCGTAAATCCGCAGACCCGGCTTGGAGACCCGGCGAATGCCGCGAATGACCTTCTGCTTGCCCGGCAGGTACTTCAGCGTGATGCGGATCACGCCCTGCTTGCCGTCGTCAACGACGGTGTAGGACTTCACATAGCCCTCGGCAACGAGGATCTCGGCAATTGCTTTCTTCATATTGGACGCCGGAATGTCGACCGTCTGGTGCTTCGCATTGTTTGCGTTGCGGATTCTGGTGAGCATATCGGCAATTACATCTGACATTTGCATTGTATTTTCCTCCTGATGCAAGTTCATTTCTCTTGCTGCCGGTTTTCCCGGCGGCATATCGGCGGTTAAATCCGACTGCCGGTTCCTTTTCCGACTGGTTTGATTTCCTGCCGATAGGTGGGGGTGGCGCACGCCGGATGGCGCGCACCGGTTACATTACCACGAAGCCTTCTTCACGCCCGGAATCTCGCCCTTGTAAGCGAGGTTACGGAAGCAGATACGGCAGATGCCGAATTTCCGGAGATAAGCGTGAGGGCGTCCGCAGATCTTGCAGCGGTTGTATTTTCTCGTGGAAAACTTCTGTTCCTTCTGCTGCTTCAGAATCATGGATTTCTTTGCCATCGGTTGTTACCTCCTTCTCTTATTTCGCGAACGGAGCGCCGAACAGGGTCAGCAGCTCGCGTGCTTCGTCGTCGGTCTGTGCGGTGGTGACAAAGCAGATGTCCATACCGCGGATCTTCTCAACCTTATCGTATTCGATTTCCGGGAAGATCAGCTGCTCCTTCAGACCCAGAGCGTAGTTTCCTCTTCCGTCGAATGCGTTGGGGTTGATACCCTTGAAGTCACGGACCTTCGGCAGTGCGAAGTTGAAGAGTCTGTCCATGAACTCATACATTCTGTCGCCGCGCAGGGTGACCTTTGCGCCGATCTTCATGCCCTCACGGACCTTGAAGTTTGCAACCGACTTCTTTGCATGGGTTGCAATTGCCTTCTGACCGGAGATGATGGACAGGTCGCGCAGCACCGCGTCCAGCGCCTTGGAGTTATCCTTCGCATCGCCAACACCGACATTGATGACGATCTTGTCGAGCTTCGGGATCTGCATAACGCTCTTGTAGTTGTACTTCTTCAGGAGAGCGGGAGCAATTTCTGCTTTGTACAGGTCTTTCAATCTTGCCATTTCCGTATCCCTCCTTACTTAATTTCCGGGTAGCCGCACGCCTTGTGCGCAGCCACGCGGATCTTCTTGCCGTTGTCGCCGAACTTTGCCGCAACTCTTGCTGCCTTGCCGCACTTGGGGCAAACCAGCGCAACGTTGGACGCGTAGATTGCGCCCTCGGCATCCACGATGCCGCCCGTCTCACCCTCGCGGCGGGGCTTGACATGCTTGTGAATGATGTTGACACCCTTCACAATGACTTTTCCTTCTTCGGGAGAAGTCGCAATGACTTCGCCCTGAACACCCTTGTCATCTCCGGAGAGCACCACAACGGTATCGCCTTTTTTGATATGCAGATTTGCCATTGTTTCCACCTCCATCAAAGCACTTCAGGCGCCAGCGAAAGGATCTTGAGATATTCCTTCTCACGAAGCTCTCTTGCCACCGGCCCAAAGATACGGGTTCCGCGCGGGGTCTTATCCTCACGGATGATAACCGCCGCATTCTCATCGAACTTAATATAAGAGCCATCTGCTCTCTTCATGCCGTGCACCGTGCGAACGACGACTGCCTTCACGACCTCGCCCTTCTTGACCACTCCGCCGGGAGTCGCCTTTTTGACAGCGCAGACCACCACATCGCCGATATTTGCATATCTTCTCGCGGTGCCGCCCAGGACTCTGATGCACATCAGTTCCTTGGCTCCGGTGTTGTCGGCAACTTTCATTAAAGACTGCTGCTGAATCACTTGATTTTCCTCCTACTGATTCAATACGCTACGACGTATTTACTATTCGAATAAGTGAACATTCTCATCGGAAGACGATTATTTCGCCTTCTCGATGATTTCGACAACGCGCCATCTCTTGGTCTTGGAAAGCGGTCTCGTCTCCATGAGCTTGACCTTATCGCCAACGCCGCATTCGTTCTTGTCATCCTGTGCATGCAGCTTCAGGGTGCGCTTCACGATTTTGCCGTACAGCGGGTGCTTCACGTTATCCTCGATCGCGACCACGACGGTCTTGTCCATTTTATCGCTGACGACCAGACCGACTCTGGTCTTTCTCAATGCTCTTTCTTCTGCCATGACTTATGCCTCCTCCTTCTTCATTTCCTGAAGAACCGTCATCACGCGGGCAATGTCGTGTTTGACCTCGGTGATCTTATGAGGGTTGTCAAGCTGGTTGATCGCGTGCTGGAAGCGCAGGTTGAACAGCTCTGCTTTCAGTTCCTTCAGCTTCGCTTCAAGCGCCTCAGCCGACATCGTTCTGAGTTCTGCTGCTTTCATCGATTAACCCTCCTTTGCTTCGGTTGTCTTGGAAACGAACTTGGTTTTGATCGGGAGCTTGTGACCGGCAAGACGCATTGCTTCCTTTGCCACATCCTCGCTGACACCGTCCATCTCGAACAGGATTCTGCCCGGCTTCACGACGGCGACCCAATACTCCGGAGAACCCTTACCGGAACCCATACGGGTTTCAGCCGGCTTCTCGGTGATCGGCTTATCGGGGAAGATTTTGATCCAGACCTGACCGCCACGCTTGATATAACGGGTCATAGCAATACGGGCTGCCTCAATCTGGTTGCTGGTGATCCACGAAGGCTCCAGCGCGACAAGTCCGAAGGAACCGTTGCTCAGGGTGGTTCCTCTGGATGCCTTGCCCTTCAGTCTGCCGCGCTGAACGCGACGGAACTTGACTCTTTTCGGCATTAACATAATTACTTCGCGCCTCCTTCTCTCGGAGTTCTGTCACGACGGTCGCCGTTCGGTCTCGGTCCGCGGTTGTCGCGGCGGTCACGGTTGTCGCGGCGGTCGCGTCCGTCTCTGCCGTCTCTTCTCTGGTTGCTGCCCGGACGGTTGACCTCGTTGAGGATTTCGCCCTTGTAGATCCAGACTTTGACGCCGATCTTGCCGTAGGTGGTATTTGCTTCCGCAAAGCCGTACTCAATGTCGGCTCTGAGGGTCTGCAGCGGAATGGTGCCCTCATGATAATGCTCGCTGCGCGCGATTTCTGCGCCGCCAAGACGGCCGCCGCAGTTGATCTTGATACCCTTTGCACCCAGTCTCATGGTGTTCCGGATTGCCATCTTCATAGCGCGGCGGAACGCAACACGTCCCTCCAGCTGCTTTGCGATGTTCTCGGCAACCAGCTGTGCGTCCAGATCCGGCTGACGGATCTCAACGACGTTCAGCGCCACCGGCATGCCGACCATTTTCTCCAACTGCTGACGGTACTTCTCGATCTCAACGCCGCCCTTGCCGATAACCATGCCCGGCTTTGCGCAGTTGACGAAGACGCGGACTCGGTGTCCGTCTCTCTCGATCTCGATTTTGGAAATACCCGCATCATACAGGGTTTTCTTCAGATACTTTCTGACGTTGTAGTCGGAAACAAGGGTATCACCGAAGACTTCGTCTCTTGCAAACCATCTTGAATCCCAGTTTTTGATTACGCCCACTCTCAGACCGTGGGGATTAACCTTCTGACCCATTCTGTTGTTTCCTCCTCTCTCAGTCTTTCTCTGCGACAGCCAGGGTTACATGGCTGGTGCGCTTCAGGATGCGGTCTGCGCTTCCCTTTGCTCTGGGCATGATGCGCTTGAGCGTGGGGCCGGGGCAAACGAAGCATTCGGAGACATACAGCTTCTCGGCATCCATGTGGAAATTGTTCTCCGCGTTGGCAACGGCGCTGTTCAGCAATTTGATCAGCAGCTCGCTTGCCGCCTTCGGCGTGTTTTTGAGAATTCCCATCGCGGTTGCAACGTCCTTGCCGCGAATCAGATCGAGAACGATCTGCACCTTGCGGGGGGAAATTCTTGCATATTTCAGATAAGCTTTTGCGGCATCTGCGTTATCGTGTTTTTTTACATTTTCATATTCCTCTTTCGTGAGTTCTGAAGCCTTATTTAAAATAGTATCCGGCGTAGACACCTTACCAATATCGTGTAGAAGCGCAATATAATAAAGTGCTTCTTTTTCTTTATCCGAATAACCGAGTTTTGCAGCAATGCCCCTGCAGTAGAGCGCAACGCGCAGCGAATGTCTCCTTGCATAACGGTCTTTGGCATCCACCGTGTGAGCAATCGTAACCATCGACTGCAAAAACAGCCGGTCAATCTGCTCTTTTTGTTTCGCGATCAAATGCGCCTGCTGTTTTCGGAGTACGGAAAGTTCGACAATATGCGCAATCCTTGCCTTTAAAACCTGCGGTTCAAAGGGAAGCGAAATAAAGTCAATCGCACCTTCTTCTAATCCCCTAAGTTCACTCTGTATATCTTTCACATTCATCATTAAAATGACAGGAATTTCTTTTGTTTCTTTATCCTCTTTTATCCGGCGGAGAACTTCGTAGCCATCCATTCCAAACATATTCGCATTCATAAGAATCAAATCCGGAATTTCCGACTTCAGGCAATCCAGCACACTCATTCCTGTCTGAACCAATGTTACATCATAAATGTCACCTAAAATAGTTTCCATATATCGCAACGCCACCTTCGTATTATCGGCAGCTAAAATCTTCGGTTTTTGCATCATACCGTCATCCCCTCATGTTCCTGCAAACGAGCAAGCGTCGTCGAAATGCCAAACTCATCGCAGACTTTTTTATATGCATCCATATTCCCTTGTTTTTTATCTGTCTTTACGGCCCGTATCAACAGATTTTTCGGTGTATGCTCTAATTCAATAAATTCCAATATTTGTGTTTCATATCCTGCCTGCTCCAGCAGATTTGCCCGCAGTGCATCCGTCATCAAAGCAGCCATCCGCTCTTTGATAATCCCATATTTAAATATCGGCTGCATTCGGTCATTTTTTAACTGTGCATTTACCTCATGCTGGCAGCACGGAACCGATAAAATCACTTTTGCACCCCAGCGGATCGCCTTGTCTAACGCAAAATCTGTCGCTGTATCACAAGCATGAAGCGTCACGACCATATCGACCTGATTCACTCCCTCAAAAGAGCTGATGTCGCCCTCTAAAAAGGTAAGTTCCTCATAGCCAAACCGCTTGGCAAGCTCATTGCAGTGTTGTATCACATCGGATTTTAAATCCAGTCCTATCATGCGGACACGATATCCATTCATGATTTTCAGATAATAATACATAGCAAACGTAAGATAGGATTTTCCGCATCCGAAATCAACAATCGTTAATTCTTTATCCTTTGGCAGTTTATCGGATACATCTCTGATAAATTCCAGAAAGCGGTTAATCTGTCGGAATTTTTTCTGTTTTTTATCCCGGATTCTGCCATCTTCTGCCTGAACTCCAAGTTCAATCAGAAAAGGAATTGGTTCATTTTCCGGCAAAATATATTTCTTTTTGCGGTTATGTGATAAAACAAGTGGTTTTTCACTTTTTTTGTTTTTTCCCTTTATTGTTATTTTCCCTTTTTTGCTTATCAATATTGTATACTGTTTTTCCGTTGTAAAGAACTGCATCTGACGGTAAATGGGCACGAGTTCGGAAAGAATATAGTTTTTCGCCTCTTCTTTTGCATAGTTAAGATGAAATACCTGATTATTCTGGTATCTGGCGAACTGAAACATAAGCGTTCCTTTATCCTCATAGCAGCGTACATCCACTTTTCCGGCAAAATCTCCCTTCTTGGGATTACTGATTATCATATGCACGAAATTCTGTCCAAGACACTGCTCCAATACTTCTTCTAATTCCATCACCATGGTACCTCCTTGTATACATTCTGATAGCAAAAATAGCCCTCGGACTCAAAATCCGAGGGCTCATCTTATCCTTTTATACCGGGTAAGTCTGATTCTCTTTATCTGCTAATGTAGCATCTACTTTCGTCCGCTGTGCTTCACGATATTTGAAGAAATCAACTGCAACCTGTGGGAACAGAGCATAGGATAATACATCTTCATCCTGCTCTTTCCACTGTGACATCTCTGCCTCAAGTTTTTTAAGCTGTGGCTCGATCAAATCAGCCGGACGACATGTAATCGGTTTTGTATCGCCGATACATTTCTTCTGAACTTCCGGATTAAATGGTTTAACTGTCTGTCCAAATTCACCGGACAAAAGTTTTTTGGATTCTTTCGTTACCATCTTGTAACGCTCACCGGAAACTACATTTAATACTGCCTGAGTACCAACAATCTGGGACGATGGTGTAACCAATGGTGGCTCACCAAAGTCTTTTCTTACGCGTGGCACTTCCTCAAGTACCTGCTCATACTTATCTTCCTGTCCCATTTCTTTCAGCTGAGAAACGAGGTTCGAAAGCATACCGCCGGGAACCTGATAACGAAGAGTATTGATATTTACACCAAGTACTTTCGTATTCATAAGACCGCTCTCTAATGCTTCCTCACGCATTGGACGGAAGTATTCAGCAATTTCAGACAAAAGGTTCTGGTCAAGTCCGGTATCGTATGGTGTTCCACGGAATGTTTCAACCATAACTTCGGTCGCCGGCTGACTTGTACCAAGAGCGAACGGACTCATCGCTGTATCAATAATATCACATCCTGCTTCTACCGCTTTCAAATAAGTCATAGAAGCAACACCGGATGTATAGTGGGTATGAAGGTCAATCGGAATTTCAACGGATTCTTTCAATGCCGTTACCAATTCCGTTGCTTTATATGGTGTCAAAAGACCGGCCATATCTTTGATACAGAGTGATTTCGCACCCATATCTTCAATTTTCTTTGCAATATCTTTCCAGTAATCCAGTGTATAAGCATCACCAAGTGTATAAGAAAGGGCAATCTGTGCATGTCCGCCTTCTTTGTTTGCTGCTTTTACCGCTGTCTCAAGGTTACGAATATCATTCAGACAGTCAAAAATACGGATGATATCAATACCGTTTGCGATAGATTTCTGTACGAAGTACTCTACTACATCATCAGCATATGGACGGTATCCTAAGATATTCTGTCCACGGAATAACATCTGTAATTTCGTATTTTTAAAACCATCTCTTA
This sequence comes from uncultured Eubacteriales bacterium, assembly GCA_900555785.1. GTDB lineage: Bacteria > Bacillota > Clostridia > Oscillospirales > CAG-272 > UMGS1865. Next base: position 21,990 of record USMO01000006.1, read on the forward strand.
ATTTACGAAGACGATCCCATGGGTCCTCTTTTAAGAAACGAAGGGATGCATCGAAA
>USMO01000007.1 GCA_900555785.1 uncultured Eubacteriales bacterium
ATTATACCACAAAAAAGCGCTATTGTCCACACCTTTTGGAAACAAAATTGCACGCGGTGGAAATTGTCCACAAAGCTGATTAGGCGGTCCCGGCGCCTAAAAAGCCCTGCATACAATCCTCCGGCAACCGCCCGCTGCCAGGGACGGAGACGGGGGAGAATTGACGAAAGGGGAGGCAAACGCGAAAACGGTCGGAATCTGCCGCAAAACGCAGCGTGGATGCGGCAATCTGCCTCAACATGTGTGCAAATTTTACCATTCATAAAAGACAACGTGCGACGAACAATAGTAACAGAGCGGCGGGAAACCGCGCTCAAAGATATAGATAAACGAATGGCTGATACATGATCGCTCGCTTCGGTGAACGGTCACGGACAGACCGTTCAGAAGAGGAGAACAAAAGAATGGCAAGCAACAAGGCTATGGTTCCGGAAGCAAAGGAAGCGCTGGAGAGATTCAAGATGGAAGCCGCTAACGAAGTCGGTGTGAACCTCAAGCAGGGCTACAACGGTGACATTACCGCGAAGCAGGCTGGTTCGGTCGGTGGACAGATGGTCAAGAAGATGATCGAGTCCTACGAGAACTCCATGAAGACGAAATAAGCAGAAACTTCTTCGGCTCTGTTTTTTGCCGGTCCCGGGATGTTGATTTCTCCTGACCGGTTCCAGACCAACGCCGGCTGACGCGGGATGCTGCGTCTCATGGCAAACGGTCGTCGCCCCGCTTCTGTTGACGGAAGCGGGGCGATTGTTCTTGTGGGGCCTTTCTTGCGGCGCGTCTGGTTGCGGATGGATTTGCATGTTCCTGTCTGATGCAATGTGCCAAAATTGCATATTGAAAAGATTTTGGATGTGCAAATTTTGCATATTCCTATTGACAAGCACGTGCAAATATGCTATACTGGTTATAGAGAGAGGGGGGACCGGAATGGACACCTTGAGAGAAATTCGAATGTCGAAACATTTAACGCAGCAGCAGGCGTCCGCTATGTTGGGGGTCTCTCTGCGATCTTACAGTGCGTATGAAAACGATGCATCGAAGGTCGGCACCCTGAAATATCAGTATATGGCAGACCTTTTGGACCGCTATGTTGCATTGGACGAGGAGCACGGGATTCTTACCGTGGAAGAGATTCGGGCAGCCTGCCGGACGGTCTTTGCGGGCTATCCGGTGAAGTATGCAATTCTGTTCGGCTCCTATGCAAAGGGGACGGCTTCGGGGACCAGCGATGTGGATCTCCTGATCTCTACGGAGGTAACCGGCTTGCGCTTTTTCGGGATTGCCGAGCGTCTGCGAACCGCGCTGAAGAAAAAGATCGATCTGCTGGACCTTGGGCAGCTGCATGACAACCCGGTGTTGCTGGATGAAATATTAAAGGATGGAATCAGAGTTTATGAACAACCCAAAGCATGACGCCGGAAATCACAGTTTCCCTTGACAAAAACTGCTTTGCGTGCTATAATAAGGGGAACTGACGAAAAAAGTGTGTCAGGTAGAACGATTGCCGCGCGGGGCGTTTGTGCCGTTGCGCGAAAAGCGGGGAGAAAAACATGGCATTTCAGAAGCAGAGCGCGTTTGAGCGCTTTGAGGAAAAGGTATGGCTGGCAACGCCGACCATGCATGGGGAAGAACTGCAATACATGACCGAGGCATTCCGGACCAACTGGATGTCTACGGTTGGCGAAAATATCAACGAGGTCGAGCGCATCGCTGCCGAAAAGGCGGGGGTGAAATATGCGGTTGGGCTGAGCAGCTGCACGGCGGCGCTCCATCTGTGTGTCCGGCTGGCGGGGGAGCGGCTCTACGGCAGACCCGCAATCAGCCATGGCGCGCTGGAGGGCAGGCGGGTCTTCTGCTCGGACATGACCTTTGACGCGACCCTCAATCCGGTGGTCTACGAGGGCGGGATTCCGGTCTTCATCGACACCGACCCCGAGACCTGGAACATGGACCCTGTTGCGCTGGAGCAGGCGTTCCGGCTCTATCCGGAGGTCCGGCTGGTGATCAGTGCGGAGCTGTACGGGTTTCCGGGCAGAATGGATGAAATCAAGCGGATTTGCGAGCAGCACGGCGCGCTCCTGATTGAGGACGCAGCCGAGGCAATGGGCGCAACGCTGGGCGGGCGGCAATGCGGGTCGTTCGGCGATTACGGCGCAATCAGCTATAACGGAAACAAGATCATCACGGGTTCCTCCGGCGGGTGTCTGCTGACAAACGATTTGGAGGTTGCCAACCGGGTGCGGAAATGGTCGACGCAGGCAAGAGAGAATGCGCCGTGGTACCAGCACGAGGAGGTCGGCTACAACTACCGCATGAGCAACGTGGTGGCTGGCGTCATTCGCGGGCAGTACCCGCACCTGGAAGAGCACATTGCGCAGAAAAAGGCGGTCTACGAGCGGTATCGCGAGGGGCTGCGGGGGCTGCCGGTCCGGATGAACCCCATTCTGCCTGGGAGCGAGCCGAACTACTGGCTGTCGGCACTGATTATTGAGCCGGAGTATCTGTGCCGGCAGGTCCGGGACGACTCCCATGCGCTCTATGTTCCGGAGCCGGGCAAGACCTGCCCGACCGAGATTCTGGAGACGCTGGCGCGCTATCACGCCGAGGGCAGACCGATTTGGAAACCGATGCACATGCAGCCGATGTACCGGATGCACGAGGCTGTCGGCAGAGAGGGGACCCTCCGCTGCCGGACCAACGCCTATATCCCGGGCGGCGTGCAGGATGTGGGCGCGGACATTTTTGCCCGCGGCTGCTGTCTGCCGAGCGACAACAAAATGACGCCCGCGCAGCAGGATATTGTGATAGAACTGATTCGGGCTTGCTTTGACTGAGACCTACCGGCAGTTCTCACGGACGCACGGCGCAGTTGGCGCAAAAAGGAAAAGGGCGGATGCTTTGGCATCCGCCTTTTTGTGTTGCCTGACAAGTGCCGGTTGGCGCGCCGGAGCCGCTTGTGCCAACAGCAATCGGCGTCCCGGCTGGAAACCGTGACCGGCGGGGCACCGGTTGTCCGCATCCGGTGTCGGCTGATTTTTCAAAATGAATAAAAAAACGGGTCCGATTGGCACTATTTTTGGAATCTTTTTGTGCGGATGTTACAGAATGTTTACAGAACTGTCAGGACGGCTTGACAAGATGGGAAGATTATGCTATAATGTAGCTGAGAAGCGCCCGGAGTTCCTGAAAAAAGGAGGGAAAACGGATGAAAACGCAACGCTTGCAAGCCGGGTGGGGAGCGTTCCTTGTCTGCCTGTTGCTGACGGTGGCACCCGTTGGCTTTCTGACGGCTTGCCGACCGGTCGCGCCTGATGCGGAAGCCGAAACGGCAGACCGGCGCACGTCTGCGGAGTCTGTCGAAGAAGCGATTGCAAGGCTGGTCACCGAGGTTGCGGTATCGGAAGCGTATCAGATGCTTTTGGGAGAAAAGCCGGAGCGGTATACCTTTGATTCTGCAGCATATCTGTTGGAATATACGGCTCCCGGGGATTATTGGGACCGGGTGCAGGGAGCGGATTACGGCGAATGGATTGCGCCGCTGCAGGAGACGGCTCCGGACGTTTACATCCCGCTGCGGGGAGACATTGCGGACACCGCTGCGGTCGTTTTCAACCGTGTAATCGGTTATATAAAACTGCAGTACCGTCCGCTTCATCAGGATTACACCCTTCGTGTGTCTCTATACAATCTCTCAAGCGAACCATACCGGGACCGGCAGATGACACCGTTTCTGGAAGCGGTGACCGACTATCTGGCAGAGAACGAGGTCCGGGAGGCTTGCCTGCTCCGGTTTCCGAATTCGCTGACGGACGGGCAGGAAACGGTTGCGGTTATGCGAATGGGCGGGGAGACGGTCGTGCTGGATGCATCGGACAGTCTGCACCGTTCTCCGGATGTTCCGTGGTCCGAACCGGCGGTCGTTTATCCGGCTGCGGAGTACCGCCGCCTGCGAATGGCGTTGGAATCGGCGCCGGATTTGCCGCAGTCTGCCGATGACGGGGGGAGCGAACGATGAAAAAGAACATATTATCCGTGCTGTTGGCGGTCACATGCTGCGTCGGGGGACTGCTGTCCCTGGGCGGCTGCAGGCAGGTCGAGACGGTTCCTGCGGAAACGCTGGACCGGATTTATGAGCGCGAGTGCGTGAACTGGTATCCGAGCCTGGATATTCGCTACAGCCATCGCATTTCGTCCGAACCGGTGGTGACAACGGAAGCTGTGGAGGAATGCCGGGAATTTTCCTATCTTGGCAAAACCTTTCTGCTGACTTACGACCGGACGGTCTACCGCCCGGACTGGCAGATTCGGTACCATCAGTATACCGACCGGGAATCCGGCAAGGAGACCTTCCTGTTCCGGGAGGACGGACGCCTTTTCATGGTGTTGCATCCGGATCTCCCGTCCCTTTCGATTCAGGAGACCGATTCGGGAGAGCGCGTTGCGGAGCTGCTTTTGGAGCAGTTTCCAGGCCTGATTGAGAAAGATTCGTATCCGGAGTTGGAAATCAAGACCAACCGGCCCAATCCCGATTACCCGCCGTCCTACACGTTCTGCTGGTATCAGTCCTGCGGGGCATATCGCGGGGAGAACCGGGTGGTTACGGTCGAAGAGGACGGAGCGCTATCCTCTGTTGCCTATCACGATCTGGATTTGGATATGTCGGAGGTTCACCTGGATGTGGACCGGGCATATGAGGATACGTTAATCAAGGCGAAGCTGTATCAGCTGTTCTGTCACAACGGGCAGACCTACACGGCATATGAGCGGAGCGGCACGGAATTGCTGAAGGTATACGACAATACCCTCTGCGTCCTGTACCCGATTACCGTTGAGGGAAAGCAGCGGGCAAAGGAGCCGTATTTTTCCGTAACGCTGGAGCTTTACATTCCGGTTGAACTGCTGAACCAAAGCTGAATGGCGATTCAGGGAGAGGAGAGCTTGCAATGAAGATTCAGGCATTGGCGGCGCTGCTGGCGGTACTTCTTTGCGTTGGCTTTTGCTCCTGCCGACGGTTGGAAGAGGCGCCCGAGTTGGTGACGCTCCCGCAAGGGGAGGGAAGCCCCGGGGGTGGCACGCCAACGGCATGGCGCAGCTATTCCTTTCCTTCCTATCAGATGCTGGAAGAAGCGCTCACCGGGAAAGACAGTTCCGGTTTTGCGAATCTCCGGGCGCATCAGGCAGAGCTTGGGGCGGCGTATCGGAATACGCTTGCGGCATTTGAGGACGGCAGGATTGCACTTGCAATTCCCCGGATGAACGGGGAACCACTGGCGCTGCGGAATCGGTTTGGCTTTTCAAATATCACGCTGTTTGCCGATGAACTGTACGAACTCCCGTGGATTTGGTATTTCTGCGTTGTGAACGGTCTGCAGCTGGATGTGCGGATTTCGTATTTGGAGCCGCTGGGAATGGGGGATTTTGATTCGGAGCCTTCCTATCTGGAGGTGCTGAACCGCATTGCACCGAGCGCGCCGAATCCGGATAACTACCGGGATTTTGAGACCTACGAGCGCATTTATGAGAAGGACCTCACCCTGCACGACGGGAGCCATGTGACGGCGCTGGTGTCGGAATTGACGGGCTGCTCGGAGGTGTTCGTGATGCTGTACCGGAACGGTATGCTGGTGGTTCTGTATGGCGATGCCGGGCTGTTTGATGAGGCTTTTTGGCGCGATTTCTCGCTTACGGTATAGATATTAACGGCTTTTGCTGAATCAATTCAAATTTTGAAGGAGGAATCTTGGAATGAGGCGAATGCGTGTTGGGTTGGCGGGTCTGGCGCTTTTGGCGCTGTTGGCGGGGGTCTGCTCCTGCAAGGAAGTGTCGGATATTGTTGTCTGCGGTCCGACGACGTATTGCTTTTATGGGGACGTGGCTGTAGATGCCATCAATCAGCTGTCGCAGCAGCGCAGCACCATGAAAAGCGAAAAACGGGACGCATTGAAATTGCTGCAGTCTATGCAGGAGGTTCCCGCGCCTGTGGAGGGGCTGTTCCCGACAGATGCCCGCGACGTGGGTGAAGGTCCGTATCATGTGGAGCTGGCGATGGTATATCAAGGCAACAGCCATTTTCTTGCCGAATATCGGTATCCGCGTGCAACGCTTTCGGTCCGGGACCCGGATTCGGGCGAGCAACACGAACTTTCCTGCTACGTGGAGTACAGCTTTTTCCGCTGCATCCTCTACCATCACTCCATTATGCAGACGGTTGAGGAGTATTACGAATCTTTTTATAACGTCCAAGATTGGCGGGGCAGCGTGACGTATGAGATGGTAGACGGTATGCTGTATGCCGTGTCTGGGAACTGTGTCTGGCTTTACTTTGACCTGAACCCCGAAATCGGATGTATAAAGGTCGAGAAGAAAAGGGAAGACGAGGCGGTCGCAATTCCGTATCAGGCGCTCCAGCCGCTGTGCCAATGGGAACTGATTCCGATTGACCCTGCTATGCGCGAGGACGTGACCGACCATGTTGGCTGGTGGTAATTCGGCAGGTTGAAATTCTGACCATAGTACCGTAACAGCCCCCCCTGATTCCGGAATGCCGGGGTCAGGGGGAGCGGTGATTTTTCAAAGAAGCGAGGTAGACCCAATGTTGTGTGAACGTGTCAGCTCCGGCAACACGTATCTGTATCTGGAACGGTATCCGAACCGTGTCATTGCTCACTACACCGCAGGCGAGGTGGCTGCGGTTGAGGTGGAAAGCAGCCCGAATCAGCGCTGCTGCGACGTGCTGGTGCGCTATCGCAGTGGGGAACATTTTCGCTGGGGCTCGGAGCTGGTGTCGCTTTCCGCGTTTTCCCTGTACGGAATCGCAATCTCCGCAGACGGGGCGTTCCTGTTTGCGCAGCAGGACCGGGGCAGCCTGATGTGTCTGGAGCTGCGGACCGGCGGCGTTGTATGGAAGACCAAAAGCAAGTCGGTGTATTCCCACATTTACGTAAACCGGGATACGATTTGCTGCGCGAAAGGGAAGGGCGAGATTCAGCTGATTGAAATCGCGAGCGGAAAGGTTTTGGTGTCGCATAAGGTCTCCTGCAGCAACCGTTTTGAAGTGCTGGACGAAAACACGATTATCAATCAGTCGTTTTCCAAGCGCTGGGAGGTGCTGAACCCGGCAACGCTGGAGGTTGTGGAATCCATCAGCCTGCGCGACGTGGACCAAAAGCACCGGACCCGCTGAAAAATGACCCGAAAAAAGCCGACACCGGGCAGCTTGCCCGGCATCGGCTTTTTGTGTGGGGGCTGTGCGTCAGATGGCGCGGGCACCGTGAAAATAGAGTTTCCGGCTTTCCGGGTCAAACAGATAGTTCATCGGGACCGCATACGGATAGCCGTTGTCTCCGTTCACCGCCAAAACGCCCCGGCGGCTTTGCAGCAGCAGTTGCTCTGCCGCTGCCTGATCAATCTTGTTTTTCTGTTTGCGAATGGGTCTGAATTGCATCGGGTACTCCTTTTACGTATTTGGACCGGCTGACAGCCAGGACGATTCCACAGAGCGCGAGGAAAGTCACCGCCGCGCCAAGCCAGAACCACCGGGACTGCATCACGCCGACCCGCTGGCGGGTTTTCCGGAACGCGATTGCGCAGAAGATTCGCAGCAGCACCCAGATTGTCATCATCATAAGCGCCAGGGACAGCCGCTGGGACAGATGGGCTGCCAGCATGCCGGCCGTCAGCACCAGGCTTACCGCCTCCGTCACGGTCTGCGTGACCGTGCTGTGCTTACGGTCCGACAGCCAGCGAACCGCCGCGCCGACTTCCAGAAACGCGCAGTAGAACGGAAGGGTATAGAGGAACAGGAGCAAGATTGAGATTCCGTACAAATTACCAAACATGTCTTCCGCTTCCGAAAGCGTCGGCAGAATCGGCAGTATCAAAAGCGAGGGAATGTATAGGACCGCAAAAATCCAAAAGACGCTCTGGAGAAACCGTTTCATGCTGCAACCTCCTGAAATGAAGTAGGGGGACTGTGCCGGACCGGGTGACTGTATCTGTCCGGTAGAGAACTATGCGTTGATTTTGCCTATATAACAATTCACGGCAAAAGGCAACTCTGCTATTCCGCTTGGAAAATATTGATGGAAGACCTCTCTGTACTTGCTGACATACTTTTCGAAGTCTGCATCATCGGGGAGCGGCGTGTTAGCGGACGAAAGCAAGTTGTTTATATATCTTTCTTCATCAAAGCATTCCGTATATTCAAAGCAGATGTGTTCTTGAAAACCATCGCCAAAGAACCCTTTTGCTGCATTCAGATCTGCCTCTGTATAATGCCTGATTTGATTGAGCCGCTTATCGCCCTCCGTGTTATTTTCCATCCGCAGAAGCGCAACAGATCTGTTGCTTTTCAATATACGTTGACATTCTGTGTAAAATTGATCTTTATCGAACCAGTGGAATGCCGTGCCTACAACGACCGCATCGCAGGAACGCGCAGGAATATCGGTTCTCTCGGCGGCGGTGTTCAACGATCTGAGATTTTTGTACTGAGACAAATTCTTTTTTAGTTCCGCAAACATATCATGGTTTGGCTCTGCGGCGTAGACGGTACATCCTGCATCAAGAAAAGGCTTGGTTAAAATTCCCGTGCCAGCTCCAATATCGGCAAGGATACCGCCGGAAGGAATCTCCATTTTTTGAATTAAATACGCGATACATTCTTGCGGATAGGTGGGTCTGCTGTTGTAGAATTGAGCTCTGCCTGTAAAAATTGTTGTGTTGTCCATGCTTCCATTCTCCTTTTACAGATTCCGGTTTGCAGATGCCTTATCCTTTCCTGCCGGTCGCTACTTCTGAAATTATTATATCATACTATTTTGGTAAAATCAATAAGTTTTAGAAAAAATCATTTTCGACAGATATGCAAAAGGTTGATTGCGCGAAGATGAATGTTCAGGTCTTGCCGGATGTTCGACTGCGGCAAAGATTCACACGCCCTGCGGAGACCTCCGGGCGGTTTCCTTTCCGATATAATATACCACCGCTGCTTCGCTTTTGCAATCCCGTGCACGCATTTTCCGGCCTGTGTATGCAAGGGATTTGCAGCGGCGGTTGCCGGGCTTTCTCTTCTGCATCAGGAGGGCGGGGCTTTTGTATCGGTCTGCTGGAGGCTGAGAGAATTCATCACCTCGGCGCACCGGCTGGGGGAGATATGGAAAAAGCGGTGAAAGACGTTGGAAAAATAAAACGGGTTGGAATATCCGCACATTTCGGCAACCTCCTTTATGGGTTTGTGTGTTTCCAGCAGCAGGTATCTTGCATACTGCATCCGCAGGGCGCGCACCATTTCGGCGGGGGTGCAGTTGAGGCAATGCTTGGTTTTCCAGATCAGGCCGACATTGGAAAGATGAACGTGCTTTGCTATATCGGGAATTTCGATTTTTTCGCTGATGTGATCCTTGATATATTGAATGGCCTCGCTGACGCTCGGATCGAGCTTGCGGAGGCTTTCATTCTCCTTTTGCTGGTAGATATAGTTTTCCAGAATGATCTGATTCAGCAGGTCGCAATAAATGCGTTCCCTGCTGGACATGGAGGGAACCCGCAGTTTGTCGAGTATTTCAATCAGATGCTGCACATGCTCCTTTGGAATATGCAGGACTCCCGGCTCCATCGGCGCAAAATAGGGGTGCTTCGGCGCAACATAAAAGGCGAATTGATGGAAGGAAATCGGCTCCAGCACCTTCCGGTGCAGGAGGTGATTGGAGGGGAAGAAAAGAACCTCATTCTTCTCTGCATAATAGGATTTTCCGTCAATCTCAAACGAGCAGCTTCCCTCCTTCAAAAGAAGGAGCGCATGCCAGGTCCGGGAGCCGCTCTCCATTTCAAATTTTTTGCGGTTATCAAAGGAATTATAAAATACAAGCTGAATCTCCATGCTTTCCTCCGTTCTGATCCTGCTCCGGAAACGCCCGGAGCAATTTTATTATACCGACTTTTGCTGCGGTTGTCAATACCTTTTGTCTGATTCCTGAAAACAGACTATAAAATATTATATGTTATCTATAAATTATTGCATGGCTATTTGCCTGCCGGTATGATATAATAAGGATGCTCGGCAGGTATTTTTGTCGCATTATTGATATTTTACAAAAAAAACAGATTCTGTTTTGTAAATATCGCCTATAATGGAGAGGCTGCTTTGAAAAAACCAATCAATGAGAAATTTATATCCTGCGACCTGTGCGTTGTGGGCGGCGGACTTGCCGGCACATTTGCTGCGATTTCCGCTGCGCGCCACGGTGCCTCTGTGGTTTTGCTGCAGGATCGTCCGATGCTGGGTGGAAATGCATCCTCGGAGGTCCGGATGTGGGTGCGGGGCGCCCCCGGAAAATTCAACCGGGAAACCGGTCTGATTTCGGAATACGAGGAAACCATCATTCACGGCAATCCTGAACTGAACCCGTTTCTGACGGATGCGCTGCTTTATGAAATGGTGCTCCGGGAGCCGAACATCCGGCTTTTGCTCAATACCACCTGCTTTGACTGTGAAATGGACGGTGCCTCCATCCGCAGCATTCGGGCCTGGCAGCTGACAACCTACATCTGCTTTACCGTTACCGCCAAACTGTTTGCGGACTGCTCCGGCGACAGCATCCTTGCGCCGCTTTCGAAAGCGGAATACCGGCATGGCCGGGAAGCGGCTGCGGAATACGGGGAAACGCTTGCACAGCCGAAGGAGGATTCCTGCACAATGGGAATGTCCGTGCTCCTGGCCGCAAGGGAGACGGATCACCCGGTGCGGTTCGTTCCGCCGGAATTTGCAAACTGCTATCCGGATGATGCCGCCTTTGCCGGGGATGCCCTGGACAACATCCATGCGCAGGTGCGGGATCACAGGATCGGCACCAATCTCTGTAACCTCTGGTGGGTGGAGCTCGGCGGAGAGGGCGACACGATTGCCGATGCCGACCGTGTGCGCGAAGAACTGATGCGCTGCATCTACGGGGTTTGGGACCATCTCAAAAACCACGGCGACCACGGCATGGAGAACTGGGAGCTGGAGTGGGTTGGATGTCTGCCGGGCAAGCGGGAATCCCGCCGGTATGTCGGCGCACATGTCCTGACGGAGCAGGAGATTCTTTCCGGCGGTCACTTTGCGGATGAAGTTGCATTCGGAGGCTGGCCTCTGGACGATCACAACCCTTACGGGATGCGCAAAAATCCGTACAGCGCCACACCCTCGCATATGGTTCCGGTCAAGGAGCCGTATGGCATTCCGTTCCGCTGCCTCTATTCCGTCAATGTTCCCAACCTCCTGTTTGCCGGGCGGAACATCAGCGTTACTCATGTGGCGCTTTCCTCCACGCGGGTGATGGCGACCTGTGCGCTGCTGGGGCAGGCGTGCGGAACCGCGGCGGCGATTGCCGTCTCGCATCAATGTCTTCCGGCAGACGTTTCGGAATTCCATATCGCGGAGCTGCAAAGGCTCCTGATGGATGACGGCGTTTTTCTGCCGCATCTGCGCAGACCTGTCAGCGTGCTGACCCGGATGGCCCGGCTCAATCTGAGCGACAGCGCGCGCATGGCGCTGGAAAGCGGCCGGGAACGCCCGGAGAAGGGGGCGGAAAACGCACACAGCGTGGCGCTCTGCCCGGGGGAGTCGCTGGTCTATACCTTTGCTTCTCCGCAGCTGCTCGGGACGTTGCGCATTGTGCTTGATCCGGATTACAGCCGTATGAGCATCTCGGAAAATGCCAAAATGCGTCTCTTCTGCATGAAGCTGCATACGGGTAAGGATTTCCGGCCGGTGCAGGTTGCAGAGACCCTTGCAAAGGAGCTTGCCGTTTATGCCGACGGCAAGGCGGTTTTCCGCGTGCGTGATAACTTCCATGCGCTGCTGAAAATTCCCCTGCAGATCACTGCGCGGGAGCTCCGCCTGGAGCTGATCTCCACAAACGGGGCTGACAGTGTGAAATTCTTTTCCGTGGATTTTATCTGAACGGAAGGGGTATAAAAAAGGTTCTTTTAAGGAGGAACGTATATGAAAAGAGCACGAAATGGCGCCCGAAGACTTCTCTGTCTCTGCCTGTGTCTGCTGATGACAACGGCAGGTCTCGCAGCCTGCAGCGGAAAGACGAACAACCCTCCCGATACGGCTCCGCCAACGGACACCACGGAAACCGCTGAGCCGAATGTGCTGGACGGCGTCCGGTTTGACCGGGAAACCCTGAATGTGATGAGCTGGATTCCCTCCAATGTGGTGGAGTATGTAAAGGAGGACTCCGCGCAGGCAGACAACATCAGCCATGCGGTGTTTCTCCGGAATCTTTCCGCAATGGAGCAGCTGAATATCGGCATCAACTGGAGCGAGCGTGCCGGCAACGGCGAGAATATGGACGGCTTCATCACTGCCGCGCGCAATTCGCATTTTTCCGGTGGCGGCGTTGATGTGTTCTGCTGCTACAGCTGTGTGGCGGCCTCCCTTACAACGGAAGGACTCTTAGCCGACATCGGCTCGCACCGGTATATGGATTTCTCCAAGCCCTTCTATTCCACCAATCTGCTTGAGGATATGACCGTGAACGGGCACCTGTATTTCTGCACAGGGGATATTTCCACGAATCTGGCCTTCATGAGCAGCATGGTGTTCTTCAATAAGGGCTTGGTTGCCGATTACAATATTGAAAACCGCATCTCGAAGCTGTACGGAGAGGACACACTCTATGACCTGGTTCTGCAGAACAAATGGACCATGGATGTGATGTTTACGCTCTGTGAGGATGTTTACCTTGAGATGGGCGACCCGGAGAGCCGCGCCGATGACCTTTACGGCTTCGGAACCTATAACACGCTGCTGGATAATTTCTATTATTCCACCGGCAATGTGGTGATTGAGGTGAAGAACGGGCTGTTCAATCTCTCGGATTCCTTTACCAATGCGGATTTCATGAGCACCCTGCTCGGCAAGGTAGAGGACTTCCTGTATGAATCCGGCGATGCTTACTATTATTCCGGCTTCAACGCTGCCCGCCAGGCATTCTCAAACGGCAAAAACCTGTTCTCGCTGGCACCGGCGTCCCATGCTTATATGGCGCATTATAAGGCGCAGGGACTGAAATACGGCGTGCTGCCGGTCCCGATGTATGATGAGAGCTGCGGTTCCTACAACAGTGTGCACTCCATGCCGTACAGCATTTACGGCGTGTCGTCCAACAGCAATGAAAAGGATATTGCGGGCGCTTATCTGCAGTGTCTTGGCGAATATTCCTACGAGGGCAGCAACAGCACGCGCGTTGTGATTTTTGAGCAGACCATGAAGGGGCGTTATTCCAACAACGTACCGGATGCCGCAATGTGGGATCTGATTCTTGCATCGCAGAAATTTGATATGGGCAGAGTGTTCAGCACCATGTTCGGCAGCACCGTCAATGAGCAGCTGACCCTGTACCTGTTCCGCAAGGCGCTGACGGACGGCAGCACCGACTGGTCCGGTGTGATGGCAACAAACCGGAACATTCTGCAGAAATATGCCGACCGCATTCTGACCAATCTGAAAAAGGTGAATTGACACCGACTGATGGCTGATCGGGGAGCGGAGCTCCTCCGCTCCTCTGAAAAGTAAATAAAGAAAGGAAGGAACCTGTCCCGTGAAAAAGCTGTTATCCCTTTTCCTGACCCTGTGTCTGGTGACCTCCCTGTGTGCCGCAATCGCCTCCGGTGCCGAGGAAGCGCCGGCCGACCCCCATCCCACCCATGCCGGCGAGGACGGCTGGACGGCAATTGCCGATTTTGCCTCGCTTCAGGCCATGGAAAAAGACCGGAGCTATTATCTGACGGCCGACATCACCGTTCCGAAGGCGGATTACACCGCGCAGATTGCGGTGAAGGCCATCGGGCGTTATGTGCTGGACGGCTGCGGCTACAGCATTCTGTTTGAGGAGGGCGTGACCTCCAAGTTCGGCTTGTTCTATCAGTTTGAGCGCGGCTCCGAGGTCCGGAATCTGACGGTTGGAAGCCCGGCTGTTCCGTTTACCATCCGCACGGACGGCGCGAACGTCGGTGCGGTTGTCGGAACCGCAAAGGGCGATACCGTGCTTTCCAATGTGCATGTTTATGCCGATATTGACGAGAGCGGGCGCAAAAACAACAATCAGGTCGGCGGTCTGGTTGGCAAGCTGACCGGCGGCGCCCTCCGCATTGAGGACTGTACGGTAACCGGCTCCTACAAAAACACCTATGAGCATGACAATAAGTTTTTCGGCGGCATGGTTGGAAATCAGGCGGGCGGAAGCCTGGTGATTGCCAACTGCACCTCCGATGTAACCGTTGAGCCGGCCGCAAAGGGCGTGATCGGCGGGATTCTCGGAACCGCTTCTGCCGGGAGCTCGCTCCGGATCCTTGGCTGCGTGAACAAGGGCAATCTGACTGCGCGCTGCAATGTGGGCGGCATTCTCGGCACCAACAGCGTGGATTTCATAGTCGGCGCTGCATTGATAGGCTGTGTGAATGCCGGAACCATCACGCATGAGAGCGATACCTCCGTGGCAGGCGAGATCCTTGCCAGGACGGCAGAGGCGGAGAGCCTTCTGCTTGCCGGCTGCACCGGTCAGACAGGCAAAAAGCTGATCGGGGACGGTGCGGACAGCGCGAAGACGGTGTCCCTTGAAATGGTTCCCGGTGCGGCTGTCAGCACAGCGGAGCCGGCGGCACTTCGTTTCCGCACCGGAATCGCGCTTTCCGATTATCGGCTTCTTGCCGATCTGTTCGGCAGGGAGAACATCACCTTCGGAACGCTGATTGCCAAGACCGAGGATGTAACCGCAGCCGGGGCATTTACGATGGAGGCGCTGACTGCGGCGGGCAAGAGCTTCATCAGCACCGCCTATGAGCTGACCGGCGAAAACGGCTCCGAGCGCTGGGCACGCGTGGAAAAGCTCGGAGACGCGCAGACCGAGACTGCATCCTTTACCGGCAGCATCGGTGAGCTGACATCTGCCGATTACGAAACCGCGTACAGCGGCATCGGATACTTCACGGTTCGGGTTGGCGAAACCGAAATCACGGTTTATGCGGCCTATGATGCCGCCAACAGCAGAACGGTCAAAGCGGTTGCTGCTGCGGCGCTGGCAGAGCACGCAGAAGATGCCGCCATCAACCATTATTCCGACTCCGAGCAGGCTGTTCTGAAGCGGCTTGCGGGGGCCTGATTCCGGAAGGAGGATAACGACCATGAAAAAAGCAATGTTCATTCTTTGTCTGCTGGCCTGCTTCTCCCTGCTGCTCTGCTCATGCGGAGGCGGCAAAACCGATGCCGGAACCGGCGAGCCCACCTCCGCATCCGCAACGGTGGAGTCCGGGCAGCCGACCTCAGCCCCGGGAACCGAGACCGAAACCCCAAAGGTGACCGAGCCGGCTGATGATGACCGGCCCGGGGACTCCACCGGTCACCGCGACGCCGGCTGGACGCCGGAATATTGAGAAAAGAGGGGAGACGGAATATGAAAGCCATGAAAAAAATCATCTCGGTATGCCTGCTTTTCTGCGTCATCCTCTCTGTGCCGGTTATGCTCCCGGCATCTGCTGCAGAGCAGACGGAAGCAGCGGGCAGCACCGCAAAGGAGATAACTTCTCTGAAAGATCTGCAGTACATGGAGGAGAATATCCAATACTATCTGACCAAGGATCTTGTCATCAAGTGCAGCGATGCTCTGAAGGAAGATTCCATCAACACGAACTCCAGAAAGAGGGGCGGAACCAACCGGTTCTATCTGGACGGGCGCGGACATTCCATCCTGTTTGTCAATGAGGACGGGACGGCATCCGTTTCGGTAAAAAACGGCATTTTCCTGTATCTCGGCTCCGGGTCCGTGATTTCCAATCTGACCATCGGTTCTCCGGAATTTCCGATAACCTTTGATCAGGGGGACGTGCATGTGGGTGCCATTGCGGCACAGGTGCAGAAATCAACAACCCTGTCCAACATTCATGTTTATTGCAGCATTGATAATACCAAACGCGGGGTAGGCAACAACTATCTCGGCGGCCTTGTGGGAAAGGTTACCGGCGGAACCCTCACCGTTGAAAACTGCACCGTGAACGGAACCTATGTTTCCGGCGCAACGGGCGCTAACATCAACTGCTTTGGCGGCTTTGTTGGGAGAATGCAGAATGTGAGCATTCTCAAGGTTCTGAATTCCCGTGCGACTCTCCGGATCGGGGAGGTCAAAACCGGGCACGTCGGCGGTATCCTCGGCTGTGCCGATGCCGGCGTGAAATACGAAATCATCAATTCCTCCGCAGAGCTGGCGCTGGCAGATGCTGCATCCTGCGCCTGCGCGGTTGGCGGCATTGTGGGGAACAATCAGATTGACGGCAGCAAGGGCGATTCCGTCATCGGGCTTTGCTCCTATGCCGTTACCGGAGGGGACGCTGCCGGAAAAACCGTTTTCGGAAATGACGCAACCGGGGATGAAGCAGAGACGGCTCTGGGTGAGCATAAACTGCTGATTACCGGAATGGGCAGGACCTTTGCGCTGAACATGGTGGCGGGCGCCTCCGTCCGGCTGAATGCGAAAAACCCCGGTCTGCGCTTCCGTACCGAAATTTCCAAGGCGGACTGGGAAAAGCTGAACGGCTCCGGATACTTTGAAGGCTTCGGAACCGTCATCACGCCGAAAGCCCTTGTGGAAACGGCACACGGAATCCTTTCCTCGGCAAATCTGAATAGTGTGCATGGAGCAAACGGCTATGTAACCGTGCCCTTTGACCCGAGTCAGGGGTGGAACCGCGAAACCGAAGCTGCCTATTCTGTTACCGGCAGCCTGGCGCGGATTACGGATTACAGCATGGAGCTGTGCGGGCTTGGCTTTGCAACCGTGCGGATTAACGGTGTTGGCTACCGGCTGTATGCCGATTTTGACCCGTCCTGGGGCAGAAGCGTAAAAGCCGTTGCGCAAATGGCGCTTGACAATGCGGAAAAGGACGGTATTTCCTATACGGAGGATGAGATGGCAGTTTTGAAGGAGTTTACTACCAATACAGGGTATCAGAGCACTGCGCTCCTGACGCAGGTCGGGCTGAATTTCACAAACAGATACAACGGGATGTCCTATGTCCTGCGGACCGAACAGAATTCCTTTATCGTCATTGACGGCGGCTTTGCCGGAGAGGGCGAGGAGGACAATATTTATCAGGTGCTGCAGTCGCAGGCAAAAAAAAAATTACCGTTGCAGCGTGGATTCTGACCCATCCGCATAACGATCACATCGGTGCCATTGCGGATTTCATCCGGAAATACGGCAGTGAAATTGTTCCGCAGCAGGTGATTTTCCGCTTTCCGGCAGAGGATTCCGCCGCAATGCAGAGCCAGTGCGATTGGGAAAGCTATCGCACGCTGACCGCAGCCCTGGCAGAGGGCGGGGTATGGGAGCGCACGGCGGTCGTTACCCCGGAAATGGGGGATACCCTGACGGTTGACGGGGTCGATATGCACATTCTCCACACCGAGGAGCATGCGCACGGCACCGACGGACTGAACGCTGCCTCTATGGTGTTTACCCTGGAGGTGGCTGGGAAAAAGCTGCTCATCACCGGCGACCTGGTTGCCGGCTGTATGCAGTGGCTGGCGGATACCTACGGAACTGCGCTGAGATGCGATATTTTGCAGGCGGTTCACCACGCCAGCACGAACGGCTCGGTGGCGGTTTATCAGGAAATGGTCAAGCCTGGCGAAACGATTGTGCTGTATCCTACGGAATACAAGCGCTATTGGGGCAACGGCAGCTTCTATGACCCGGACAACGAGCGTGAGCGCGGCTACCGGTTTGCTACAGCCCAGGGCGAAGAAACGCCCTACAACCAGTGGCTGGAGGCGCATTCCGCAGCCAATCTGTTTTGCTACGATGGCAACGCCGTGATCTTTTTGAGCGATCTGCATTGGCTGCAAGAAAAATAAAACAGGGAAAGGTTGCTTTTATGAAAGAATATATCATGCCAACGGCAGCGGTTTTCTGCCTGGATCAGGTGGACCTTCTCACATCCAGCACGGGTTCGAATGACCCTTATCTCTGCGATCCCGGCTTTTCAAACCTGCTTTCCAAATAACCCCGGAATGGCTAACCTGCCTCAGAAAGGATAAAAACGAATGGATCAGATCATTGTGGAAGGGCACAGAGGCTGGCGCGCAAAATACCCGGAGAACACCCTGCGCTCCTTCCGGGAAGCAATCGGAATCGGCGTGGACGCGATTGAATTTGATGTTTGGCTCTCGGCCGACGGTGTTCCTGTGATTTCGCATGACGAAAATCTGCTCCGCATGACCGGAACGGATGCACGCATCACCGCGCTGACGCTGGAGGAGCTGAAGCAGCTGGATGCGGGCAGCCGCAAAGCCCCGGAATTTGCAGGCGAACGCATTCCAACCCTGCAGGAGGTTTTGCAGCTGGTAAAGCGGCTGCGTCCCTCGCTCCGTCTTGGTGTGGAAATCAAGGATTTTCGTGAGGAAACGGTAGACAAAACCGTTGCGCTTCTCAAGGAATATGCGTTTTTTGATGACTGCTGGTTTTACTGCTTCAATGCCCGTATCATCAAGTACATCAAATTGACCTACAACGGGCGGACCATGGGCTATCCGGATTTTCAGATGCGCGAGTTTGAACCGGATTCCTATACCTACTATGATGAACTGGGGCTTTCGATGAATCTGGTGCGGAGCGAGCTGCTGCCGCTTTACCGCAAAAAGGGAATGCCGATTCATATGTACTGTGCCGATACCGAGGAGGATGTGCGGCTTTGCATAGAGAGCGGCGCTTCCCTCATTACGGCAAATGACCCGCTCCCGCTTCTGAAGGTGTTGGGGCGGGAGGTGTGAGACCGTTCAACCGGTGGCTGCCGGAAATGCGTTTCACGGTCGACAGAAACGGAAATAAGGAGGTTGCAGAATGAAAAGCGGATGCAGGAGCGGCGCAGGGCTGCTGATTCTCATCTGTGCGGTGCTCTGCCTGTTTTCCTGCGGGCAGAAGGGTACCGCTCCCGGAAGCTCCGGAGACGCATCCCGGAGCGAGGACAGCGAGATCGGGACGGAACCGGCTGAGCCGTCTGCCGGCGGACTGGAATTGGTGCGGAACGGCATGGCAAAGGTTACCGTGGTTTATCCGCAATACCTTCCGGATGCAAAAAAGTGCGCGGTTACACTGACGGAGGAGTTGACGGGCATCACGGCTGCTTCACCTGTTCTGCAGGATGATTTTCTGCGGGAGGGGGAGCAGCATGACCCCGACACCGTAGAGATTTTGGTGGGCTATACCAATTATGCGGAATCCGTACAGGTGATGAGCCGCCTCTCCTACGGGGATTATGCTGTTGAGGTCATCGGGAACAAGGTTGTGGTTGCCGCGGCTTATACCGCGGCGTTGGAGCAGGCGGTCTATGAGCTTGGGCGGATCTTCCGGAATCATTACCATGCGGAAACAAACAGCGTCATCCTGCCAACGGAAACCGCGCTGCAGGGGAATGCTGCCGGCGAAAATCTGCGTGAAATTCCGCAGATGGGCGAGGGGATCCATGCGCCCGCCATCGTTTCCTGCGGGAACGATACCTATATGCTTTATGTCAGCGGGGCAACCGACGGAAATTATACGGATTATTGCGCCACCCTGCGGCAGGCGGGATTTGAGCAGCTTCGTACCTCTGCCAAGGGGAGCAACCGCTATGCGACATACGCAAAGGGGAATGTGTGTGTAGAGGTCAATTACTATCCCGCCAACCGGGAAATGCGGTGCATCGTGCTGCCGGAAAATGTGTATGTCGCCGGCTCGGAATACGATCTGACCAAGGTCTTTTCCGGTACCGCAGTGCCCCTGCTGACGCAGGTTGGACTGAACTATACGCAGGTCATCAACGGCATGTCCTATGTTCTGCGCACGCAGGAGAATACCTTTATCGTGATTGACGGAGGAATGGGCGGTCAGGGCGAGGAAACGGCGATTTACAATTTGATGGTGGAGCAAAGCGGCATGGAAACGCCTGTGATTGCCGCTTGGATTCTGACCCATCCGCACAACGACCACATCGGCGCCATTTCTGATTTTATTACCCGATACGGAGGGCGGATCGTTCCGGAACGGATCATTTTCAATTTTGCGGATGATAAAATCCTTGGCACGGCAGGGAACGACTGTGACGGAAAGTCCTACGGTGTCATCAAGCGGGCACTGAGCGGAAAATGGAAAGATTGCAGGGTCATTAAGCCGCATACCGGGCAGAAGCTGCTGATCGACGGGGTGGAAATTGAAATCCTGCACACGGCGGAGGAAGTATATCCCGACACGGATGCCATGCTGCGCAACAACGCAAACTCCATGACGTTTACCATGAAGACTGCGGGCAGGAGCATTCTCATCACCGGCGACATCAGCAGTACCTACGGAACCGAAATGATCGGTTGGTATGGCAATGAGCTGAAGTGCGATATTCTCCAGGTCATTCACCATGCCAGAACGCACGGGAGCATTGCATTTTATAAAGCCGCAGCCCCCACCATCGCACTGTGGCCAACCTCCCGGACAAGCGATGAGGAGTACGGTTCCCGGGATTACAATGCCTGGCTGAGAGACAATGTTCCCCACAATGTGTATTGCTATAACGGCACAGCGACTGTAAATCTGCTGACGATGGAAATCAGGCAGTAGGGGAATTGTTGAACAAAAAAAACGCTCCCGGGGGGAGCGCTTTTTTTGTGGGAGACTGATTATAGGTTGTTGTGAAAATAGTAAAGCGTTTCGGTCTGGGTGTCGAAAAAGTAGACGTTGAAGCTCGCCAGCGAGGACGATTCGGAGTCGTCAAAGCGTTCGGCATCGATGTAGAGGTAATCCTCCTGGTCGATGCAGCTGCGGTCGAAGTCGTAGTATGCGGCAATCGGCGGCACCGGGTCGTGCGTGCGGTAAGTCGCAATCCAGCGCTCAAAATCTTCCAGACATTCGAGCAACAGCGCCTGCCCCGCGTCATCGATGCGCTTCAGATACCGGTTGTCTGCAATCTTGGCATTCGGGATGTGGTATTTCGCGTAGTCGGTGTAATCCTGAAACCCTTCGGAACTGTATTGCTCGCTGGAGACGCAGTCCCCGAGCGAGCGCAAAATTCGGCGCCGTGAGGGCTGGCAGGCAGAGAGGATAAAGAGGAGGGAAAGGAGAGAGAGGGAAAGCAGGATGCAGAGCTTTTTCATGAGAGGGTCCTCCCGGTGGGTGAATGTTGAGGGGCGCCAGCAGGCGGGATCTCCGAAGGATAGAGGCAAGCCGGTCAGTCACTATCAAAGACGGATGAGGGCGTCCGGTTTGCAGAACGCATCCGGCTACACCAACCCCGCACCCACCAAAATTCAAGCGCCAAAATTCCATTCTTGCAAGTTCTTGGGGTTCTTAGGGGTGACTGGTTGCGCAGCAACCAGT
>USMO01000008.1 GCA_900555785.1 uncultured Eubacteriales bacterium
TATGGGCTTCGGGGAAGGGCTGTACTATGCTGTGTTCCATTCGGTCGCGGCGTTCTGCAACGCCGGATTCGACCTGTGCGGGATATCCTCGCCGTTCGCGAGCCTCACCGGATATCAGAGCGACCCCCTGGTGCTCGTCACCGTTGCGATGCTGATAACCGTGGGAGGTCTCGGCTTCATCGTCTGGGAAAACTTCCTCAACATTCGTAAGGTACGCAAGCTCAGCCTGCACACCAAGGCGGTGCTGCTGACCTCCGCGTCGCTTACCGTCGGCGGAACGCTGTTCTACCTCCTCGCGGAATGGAACGGCGCTCTTGGCGAGATGAACTTCGGCGGGAAGCTGCTCAACGCGTTTTTCTCGAGCGTTACCGCCAGAACAGCCGGGTTCAACTCCGTGCCGATAGACGACCTGTCGGATTTTTCACAGCTCGGGACCTGCATACTTATGTTCGTCGGAGCCTCTCCGGCTTCCACCGGCGGCGGTATCAAGACCACCACGCTGCTTGTGCTGATTATGACTGTGGTTTCCTATATGCAGAGCAAGAACGACGTTGAGATCATGAAGCACAAGATAGACAAGCTGGCGGTCTACCGCACGCTGACCGTCACGCTGCTTTCGCTGACGGCTGTTATCCTCTGCTTCTCGGTGCTGTATTTCACGCTGCCCGAGGACGGCCGGGGAGTTCAGTGCCTGTTTGAAGCCGTGTCGGCGTTCTCTACCTCGGGACTTTCCGCGGGGATAACTGAAATTTCCGGAACACCCGGGCGTATACTGCTTATAATCACGATGTTCATAGGGCGCGTTGGCCCGGTGTCGCTGGTGCTTTCAATGCTTGTGAACTCCGCAAAACGCAAGAACATCGTTTACCCCGACGGGCAGATAATCGTCGGATAAATCACATGAAAGGAAAGCAATTATATGCAAACTGAAACCTTCACCCTGGGACCGCTTACGATGTACGTTTCCGAGGATCACCGCTTCGGCACGGACGCTTTCCTGCTGGCGTACTACGCGAACGTAAAGCCCGACAGCGTGGTTTGCGATCTGTGCACCGGCTGCGGAATAATCCCGCTGATATTCTGCAAGAACGTAAAGCCGCACCTTATCTACGCCGTGGATATACAGGAGGAAGCAATCGAGCTGCTGAAGATGTCCGTTGAGAAAAACCATCTTGAGAACAGGCTCCAGCCGGTCCTCGCCGACCTCCGCGAGCTGAAGCAGAGCCAGATCGGCTTTGAGACAATGGATATCGTCACCGCGAATCCGCCTTACATGACGAGCGGCTCCGGGTTTGAGAAGCTTGCAAGACCACAGGCAGTCGCACGGCACGAGCTGATGTGCAACATCGACGACGTGTGCTGTGCAGCGGGGAAGCTCCTGAAATACGGAGGTCTGCTGAAGATGTGCCACCGCCCCGAGCGCCTCGCGGACGTGCTGAACTCCATGCGCGAGAACAAAATCGAGCCGAAGAGCATTACGTTCGTGTTCAACAGCATTCTCGACAAACCATGGCTGTTCCTCGTGACCGGAAAGAAGGGCGGGAAGTCCGGCATGATCGTCGAGAAGCCCATGATACTGCGCAACGACGATAAATCCTACACCGAGGAGTACACAAGGCTATATGACTGAAACAGGTAAGCTCTACGTTGTGGGCACGCCTATCGGGAACCTTTCGGATTTCTCACCGCGCGGCATAGAAACGCTGGAAAGCGTGGACTATATCGCCGCCGAGGATACCCGGGTAACGCTCCGGCTGCTGACCCACTTCGGAATAAAAAAGCCGCTTCTGAGCTACTACAAGCCCCACGAAGCGGAAAAAAGCGCAAAGATCCTCGAGCTGCTGCACGGAGGGAACTCCGTTGCGCTGGTAAGCGACGCCGGAATGCCCTGCATTTCCGACCCGGGGGTGTACCTTGTTCAGCGCTGCTATGAGCAGGGCGTCCCGGTGGAGTCCGTCCCGTGCTGCAACGCTGCGATCGCCGCCGTTGCGATATCCGGAATAGACACCGCGCGTTTCGCGTTTGAAGGGTTCCTTCCGGTGGATAAGAAGGAGCGCCGCCAGCGGCTAGCCGAAACAGCGAAGCTCCCGCACACGCTGATATACTACGAGGCTCCGCACAAGCTGCGGCAGACTCTCGCGGATCTCGCGGAGGCTCTCGGCGGAACGCGCCGCGCGGCTCTCTGCCGGGAACTCACGAAGCTGCACGAGGAAGTCCTGCGCGGGACCCTCGGCGAGCTGATACAGCTATACGAGCAGACCGACCCCCGGGGCGAGTACGTCATCGTGCTCGAGGGAGCATCTCCGGAAGAACCGGAGGAAATGTCCATCGAGCAGGCAGCGGAACTTGCAAGGGGCTACGCCGAGGGCGGCATGAAGCTGTCCGAGGCATGCAAGACTGCCGCGCAGGCGGCGGGCGTTTCCCGCAAGGAACTGTACAAATTACTCTCAGGCGAATAACGACAGGTTATTACAGAAAGGAACGTAATTCTATGAAAACTATTCACGAAAGAGTTCAGAAGAAGATCGGCCCTACCGCTAAGGTAGTTATCCCGATAATCGGCGCTGTGATCGTTGTCGCAGGCGCGGTGGCTTACATCTGCATGAAGCTCGCGGACGAGATGCGCTACCATGAGAAGTGGAAGGACTACGACGAATGCGGCTGGCACTGAACTGCGGATGCGGCGAAATTGAACAGTTCCTGGGGCAGTACTCGCACTTTGGCGCACCGGTGAAGGATCTGTCCAGGTTCGAGGCTCTGTGCCATAAGCTAGGCGACCCTCAGGATAAGCTGCGCTATATCCACATCGTGGGTACGAACGGCAAAGGCTCCGTGGCGGAGTTCTGCGCCTCATCGCTTGCCGCGGCGGGATTCACCGCGGGGAAATTCACCTCGCCCTATGTCCGCAGCGTATGCGAGCGCATAGCGATAGGCTACCCCGACGGGCTGTACGAGATCTCCTGCGCCGACCTTGCGCGGCTCCTGAACAAGGTGACCGACGCAGCGGAGCAGTGCGGCGGTCTCGAATTCTCGCAGTTTGAGATACTTAACGCGGCGGCGTTCCTCTTCTATGCTGAAAAGCAGGTGGACTGGGTAGTGCTGGAAGCGGGTATCGGCGGCACGCTGGATTCCACGAACGTGATAAAGCAGCCGGAGTGCGCGGTTTTCACCTCGATAGGTCTTGACCACACGAAGATACTTGGCGGTACCGTGGAGGAGATAGCGCGTTCGAAATGCGGCATAATAAAGGGCGGTAACGCTGTTGCGGCACTGGATATTCCGGAGCCTGCGATGGAGGTTATCCGCGAACGCTGCGCGCAGACCGGCGCAAGGCTGATAACTCCCGACCGCTCGGAGCTGGAGATACTGGAAAAGCCCGGGCTTCGCGGCAGCAGATTCCGCTACAGGGGGCAGGAGTACCGCCTGAACCTCGGCGGAGCCTACCAGGTAACGAACGCACTTACAGCGATAGAGGCGCTGACCTGCGCCGGAATAACTCCGGCGCACATCGCGATGGGCATAGAGCGCGCCAGGATCCCTGCGCGAATGGAGCTGCTCCCCGGGGACATACTGCTTGACGGCGGACACAATCCGCAGGCGGCAAGGGCGGTGCGCTCAGCGCTTGAGGATTCCGGGTACGAGCGCCGGACTGCGTTCATCGGCATGATGAACACGAAGGATCACCGCGCGTTTCTACAGGAAATACTGCCCTGCTTCGACAGGGTGTATTTCTGCGACGGCTTCTCCGAGGGGGAGGTTCCTGCGGAGGAACTGCGCCGCATCTCCGGGCTTGACGGGGCGGAGATATTCCATTCTCCCCGTGAGGCTCTCAAGTTTGCGCGCCGCGACCGCGAGGGCGGTCTGATGTACTTCGGCGGGAGCTTCTATTTTGCCGCCGCTGTGCGGGAATACCTTGTGTGATATCGAGTGCAAAATTAAAATGGGGCTGCGAAAACAGCTCCATTTTTCATAGTAAAAAAGGAGCTGCATGAAATATGCAGCTCCTTAATATTATCAGTACTCAACGCACCAGGAGGCTCTCCTGTGCCACGGGAGGTAATTTATCGGATTGAGGCGCGCGCCGTTCATTCCGTTGAGTCTCACCTCGAAGTGGCAGTGGTTGCCGGTGGACTGTCCCGTGGAACCAACGTCCGCAATGACCTCGCCCATAGTTACCTGCTGACCTACGTAAACGTGCAAGTAGCTTGCGTGGCCGTAGACCGTCACCATGCCGTTCGCGTGCTGGATCATTACGCAGTTTCCGTAGCCGTAGTACCACGACGCCAGGATGACCGTACCGGATTCCGCGGCGTAGATAGGCGTTCCGTACGGCGCGGAGATATCAATGCCGCTGTGACCGTAGTATCCGCCGTAGCCGTACATCATCTCGGAGATCTGACCGCCGTCGCCGCCGACCGGCCACAGGAACTGTCCGATAGGCATGTTATCCGGTATGGTAGCGGTGACTCCCGCAGGCTTTGCCTTTGTGCCCATGGAGATTATCTCGGTCGTAGGCTCCTCTATAGTTACTCTCTCGATGACCTTGCGGCGGGTCTCAATGCCGTTGATGTAGGAAACGTTCGCGGTAACGCGCTCGGTTCCCTTTACGCCCTCCTGCACTATCGTGGAGGTTCCTTCGTAATGCGTGGAATCCTCGGTGTACGTGGTGTCGTAGGGAGTGCGCTCGTCGTAGGTCTCGGTCCTCGTGACGGAAACCGCAAGGAACGGCTCCTCCTGGTTTATCAGGATCTTATCGCCGATGAACAGCGAGCTGTCCATTGAGAAACCGGGGTTCAGCAGAGCGACCTCCTCCTCGGACATTTCGAGCTTGTCGAGTATGCCGTAGGGGGAATCTCCATCGACCACGGTGTAGTACGCCGCAACGCTCTTCTTAGAGGTGATGAGCTTTATTATCGAGTCCTCGCTGACGATACTTTCCGTAAGGTACAGCCCCGGCTCGTAGCTTATCTCGCTTTCAAACTGTACGGTCTCGTCGCCGCCCTCGCGGTACTGGTCGAGCAGGTCCTCAAGAGCTGCGTCTACGCGGTCTTTGGTTTCGAGCGCTCCGTAGAAGGAGTTTCCTATGTACATTCCGTATGCGTAGGAAATCTCGGCTCCCATGGATTGAAGCATTTTATCGGCGAGCTGGTATTTTGTCATAGTCGAGCCGTAGCCCACCATTTCAACGGTGTAGTCGCTGTTGAAGCTGAACATTTCGGTGTTGCTGTCGAGGTAGGTTATCCTCTGCTGCACGATTTTTTCCGCCTCGGTGAACACCGTCTCGTCTGAAACGTAGCCCATCAGGTCGCCGTTTACAGAGAGCCTCAGCGCGTAGGTCATGCTGTTGGCGTATGTCACCACGCTGAACAGGAACACGCAGCTAATTATCGGAAGCGCCCAGTTGCACAGCGTGACTGCAAGTCCGCGCTTTCCGAACAGAATGCGGCCTACCATGCGGAAACCAGCTATGCACGCCGGTACGATCCCGTCTGCATGGGCGCGGCGTATGTCGGCGCAGCCCATTCGTAAAGCCATGCCGTACCTGCGGAACGGAGAAGCTATCTTCTCGCCGAGGATTTTCAGCCCGCTGAGTATCTTGCCGCCGAGCCAGCCCAGACGGCGGTCTATTGCGGCGAACAGCCTTGCCAGCGCCTTTCCGAGCGCGGCGAGCATGACCATCATCACCGAGAACAGGTATTCCCCGGCGGCTGACGTGTTGTCATATAAAGCGCCTGCGCTGACGCGGGTGCTCGTTGGATTTTCGTTGCTCATATTATCTCCATTACTTTTAACAAAGTACTGCGTTATTTTCTACACTTATGAAATATTATAGCACACTTCCGGGAAATTTGCAACCGCCTGAAGCGAATTCACGGAAATTTCAGACAAAACCGCCGGAAACGCGGTAATCAGCGCATTCCGGCGGTAATTTATCAGTTTTCTGAACTTTCGGAGCTTTCCGAATTTCCTGAGCTTTCCGAATTTTCGGCAGGCTTTTCGCCCTTCTTGTAGATCTCGCCGACCGGGTTCTGTACGTCGTAGACATCGTTGATATCGGAGATGTCGATACGCACGCTGAAGTCCATGACCTCTCCGGCGGCGGTGACTACTGAGCCGTCCTCGGTGAAGCTCGACGGATATCCCTGTTGGTCGATCTCAAGGGTCGTGGTCAGCCTTTCGAAGCTCTGGATATCCTCCTGCACGCCGGGCATTGAAGCGGAATTCAGCTTCTCCGGGTCGTAGGTGTAGGTGATGGATGTCGGACCGTCGCCGCTTTCGATTATCCCCGCGTTCCGGACAGCCTCCCCGGCAAGGAAGAACAGCCTGCCCTCCGCGTAGGGGTAGCGGTATCCGCGGTTGTACACGTTGTAGATGTACCCGTCGTCGTCGGAGCTGATGACCGTCCACTTCTCGTCCCCGGATTCCTTGTAGAAAAATTCCGCGCCGTCGCTGTACGCCTGCTGTTCTTCGCCCTGCCAGCTTCCCCAGTAGCTGAACACCATCTCGTCGTTGACGTTGAAATAAAAGCTGAACCGCATTATTTCATCGCCGGTGGTAAGGTCGGTCATGGTCACTCTGCCGCTGCTGAGGGTTTCGTATTTCTCTCGTGCGGCGGTGAATTTGTCGTAGCCCGCCGGGAGATTCGCTGCGCAGCCTGCGGCAAGGGAGATGGAAACAGCCGCGAGAACTGCGGCGATGGTCTTTTTCATAGATCCTCCGAAATTGCGTGTGTAAACGATTTACACTGCCTAAACAAATCAGGGCAGAAACCGTATGAACGGATCCTGCCCCTAAATCCTGATTCTTTGCAGCGAAACGCCGCTTATATGTCCCGAGTCAGATTACTCAGAGAAGCCGCTCTCTACGAGCTTAACGAGGCCGTCAACAGCGAGCTGCTCGTCGCTGCCGTCAGCGATGATGCGGATCTTAGCGCCGCCAACGATACCGAGAGAGAGGATACCGAGCAGGGACTTTGCGTTTACTCTGCGCTCTTCCTTCTCGACCCAGATGGAAGACTTGTACTCGTTAGCCTTCTGGATAAAGAAAGTTGCGGGTCTTGCGTGGAGACCAACCTGGTTCTTTACTTCTACGTCTTTCATGCACATAGTTTAAAACCTCCTAAAAAAGTTCTGCCGTAATGCCGGAAGTGAACTTCCGTTGTATTATCTTTCTTTGTTCTGCACTGCCGTTATATGCACTGCCTGAGGTGGGATCGCAGCTCTGTGCTGTCTTATCCCTTATCTCTTGGTTATAGTATATCCAAAAATGATTCAGCCGTCAACACAAAAATTGAAATTTAACACTTTTAACGCTGATTTTCAGTTTTTTGCAGAATAAATCATTTTCATTTCGCCCTGCACTTGTGAAAATTACACAAAAAACTTTCAACAAAATAATCAACATAAACATGAGTTTTCAACCAATTGCAGGATTTCTGCATAATTTCAGCCTTTCCGGGAAAAAATGCGCCCTGATGAACCGGGAGAATTTATATGCATTTTACACAATCGTCATATATAATACCTATTATATAAGCCTGCGTATCTGAATTTCAATGCAACCTTTTCAGGGAGTTCCTGGTATTATATACAAATGCCCCCCACGAAAGGAGTATGGTGATTATGAAAAGACGTTCTGTTATAGCTCTGCTGGCGGCTGCGGCGCTGCTTACAGGGTGTTCTTCCGGCGGAAACTCTGTGGAAGGTTCGGCGGTTTTGACGGGTTCAGCGGGTTCCGTAGGTTCTGTAGGTTCCGCAAGCCCTGCAAGCTCCGCGGAGCACGGAACTCCCGGTGCTTCCGGAGCTGGCGTTTCCGTCCCGGATTCCTCTGCGGCTTCTGCTGATTCGGGTGGTTCAGGCGGTTCGGCAGGTTCGGCAGGTTCAGCAGGTTCAGCAAGTTCGGTTAGTCCGGTTAGTTCCGCTGATTCAGCGGCTTCTTCTCCGGTTATGTCTACCGCCGCGCCTTCAACTGCTGCACCGGAGCTCTCCGCAGGTGAGTCGCCCTCAGACGACTACGCCCCCACCGACATCGGAGGAGTTAAGAGCGGTGACAGCGGCATGGCGCTGCCGGAAGGGGAAGTATTCGCGGACACAGAAATGGCGGCGGCTGACGGCTTTGCAGATTGCCCCGGGCCGATAGACCCGTTAGTTCCGATAGACCCCATCGACCCCATCGAACCCATAGACCCGATAGAGCCTGAGGAGCCGTGGATAGACCCGCGCGCGGGTCTTCTGACCGGCGGCGAGTGGAACGACAACGAAAACTGGGACTTCTGGAACAGCCTGTATTCCAGCAACAATTACGGCGCAGACTGGGCGGGATACCTGGAGACCTGGCGCACCGGAATGGAGTACCGCGCGGCTGTGACGGTCAGGGACAGCTCCGGCGCTGCGGTTTCCGGCGCGAAGGTCTCCGGAATGGGGACTTCCGCAGTCACCGACAACAAGGGCAGGGCGTACCTGTTCTGGGCGAAGTCTGAAATGTCCGGCGGCGCCGAGGAATTCACCGTGGAATACTGCGGCAGCACCCAGACGTTCACGGAAACGGTAAACGGCGACATCGAGCCGGAATTCACGCTGGACGGCGCGGCTGAGCCCGTTCCGAAGTCCCTCGACCTGATGATAATGTGCGATACTACAGGCTCCATGGGCGATGAGCTTGAGTACCTGGTATGCGAACTTGAGGACGTGGTGACGCGTATCCGCAGTGAAAACGCGAATGTCCCGACCCGGATAAGCGTGAATTTCTACCGCGACGAGGGCGACGAGTACGTAGTGCGGGAATACCCGTTCACCACCGACCTCGCGGCGGCGGTAACGGCGATATCCGAGCAGACCGCTGACGGCGGCGGGGACACTCCCGAGGCGGTGCACACGGCGCTGAAGAGCGCGGTTTCCCACAACTGGGACGAGGATTCCGTTAAGGTGATGTTCCTTGTGCTGGACGCTCCGCCGCACGGGGACGTGCAGATAATCGACGAAACGGTGAAGCACGTCGGCGAAGCCGCTGAAAAGGGCATACGCATAGTTCCGGTGGCGGCGAGCGGCGTTGACAAGTCCTGCGAGTACCTGCTGCGGAGCATGGCGCTGAAAACCGGCGGGACATACACGTTCCTCACCAACGACAGCGGCATAGGGTACGACCACATAGAACCCACCATCGGCAGCTACGATGTCGAGAAGCTCAATGATATGATGGTGCGGATAGTCGGAGAATACCTCGAGTGATTTTGCAGTAAATCCGATGTTGTGCTTTCAAAGGCGGCGGCGAAATACCTCCGCCTTTACACATTATTAGTGAATAAAAGGGAAAAATAACCTGCTATGGTTCTTGATTTATAAAAGATTTTTTAAAACCGCTTGCAAAAAATCTGCAAATGGTGTATGATATAAGCAGGAGCGGTTTCCCGTCTGGGAAATCGCATGAATTATTTACAGAAAAAACACACAAAGAGGTGCAGGAATGAAGGAAGATCTTCTCCAACAGATAGAACAGATGATGCCGACTTTCTCAAAAAGTCAGAAGCTCATCGCGAATTATATTCTCAACCACTACGAAAAGGCGGCGTACATGACTGCGCTCAAGCTCGGCAACGCCGTGAACGTCAGCGAATCCACCGTTGTCCGCTTTGCTATCGAGCTTGGCTACGAGGGCTACCCGCAGCTCCAGCGCTCGCTCCAGAGCCACATAAAGAACCGTCTGACCTCCATTCAGCGCATGGACGTTACAAGAAGCCGTATCGGCGACCTCGACCCCATCGAGGGAGTCCTCACCCAGGATATGGATAAGATACGCCATACCCTCGAAAACGTTGACCGCGAGGCCTTCGACAACGCCGTGAACACCATCGTGGACGCCCGCCGCGTCTACATTCAGGGCGCTATGAGCTCCGGCATTCTTGCAAGCTTCATGCACTACTATCTCAGGCTGATATTCGACAAGGTGACGCTCATCGGCTCCGTTGCGACCAGCGAGATTTACCAGCAGATGATCCACATAGGAGAGGGGGACGTTTTCATCGGGCTTTCCTTCCCGAGGTACGCAAAGAGCACCATCAACGCGTGCAAGTTCGCGCATGACTGCGGCTCCCAGATAATCGCCATCACCGACAGCGAGAATTCCCCGCTGGCGCAATACGCTCACACGACGCTGTGCGCTTATTCCGACATGGTTAGCTTCGTGGACAGCCTGGTAGCTCCGATGAGCCTTCTCAACGCGCTTATCGTAGCCGTTTCCAACCGCAACCGCTGCCGCGTGGAGCAGACCTTCCGCAAGCTGGAGACCCTCTGGGACAACAACGACGTTTACAAGAAAGATGTTTGATATACTGATAATCGGGGGCGGAGCAGCAGGAATGTACTGCGCCGCCCGCGCTGCTGAAACGGGACTTTCCGCCGCCGTCGCGGAGCACGGGAAATCCCTCGGGCGGAAGCTCGGGATAACCGGCAAGGGGCGCTGCAACATCACGAACAACTGCGATCCCGAGACCGTGCTGAAAAACGTTCCGCGAAACCCCAGGTTTCTTTACAGCGCGCTTTCGAAGTGTTCCCCCGCGGACGTGATGGAGTATTTCGAGGGGCTGGGAGTTCCGCTGAAAACCGAGCGCGGACAGCGCGTTTTCCCTGTTTCCGACAAGGCAGGCGACGTGGTTAACGCGCTTGAAAATCAGCTCCGCAGGCTGAACGGGGAGATAATACGCGGGAACTGCACCAGACTGGTTATCGAGGACGGCAGGTGCGCCGGAGCGTTGATCTCCGGCAGGGAAGTCCGGGCGCGGGCGGTGGTGCTCGCGACGGGAGGGCTTTCCTACCCGCTGACCGGCTCGCCCGGGGACGGTTACCGCTTTGCGCGGGCTGCCGGGCACACCGTGACGGAGATTCTGCCGTCGCTGGTTCCGCTGACCTCGCCGGGGACGCTCTGCCCCTCAATGCAAGGGCTGTCGCTCCGCAACGTCGGTGTCAGGGTGGTGCGGTGCGCAAGCGGGAAACCGGTATATGAGGATTTCGGCGAGCTGATGTTCACGCATTTCGGGGTCACGGGACCGACGGTTCTGTCGGCATCGGCGCACCTGTCGGACATCGCGCCGGGAGTCTACGAAATGCGGATCGACCTCAAGCCGGCGCTGGATGAAAAGAAGCTGGACGCGCGGGTGCTTTCGGATTTTACGAAGTACCGCAACCGCGATTTCGCGAACGCGTTGATTGATCTGCTGCCGCAGAAGATGATTCCGGCATTCGTGCGGCTGTGCGGCGTGCCGGGCGGCAAAAAGGTCAACGCGGTGACAAAAGAGGAGCGCGCGCAGGTGGTGGAAACGCTGAAATGTTTCCGCGTTCCGCTGGACGGCTTTCGCCCGATTGCCGAAGCGATTGTGACGCGCGGCGGGGTCAGCACCCGGGAACTGTCACCGAAAACAATGGGATCCAAACTGGTCCGCGGACTGTATTTCGCGGGCGAGGTGATCGATGTGGATGCGTATACCGGGGGATTTAACCTCCAGATTGCATTTTCCACAGGCTTTGCGGCGGGCAAAAGCGCCGCGGAACAAATACAGGAAGAGGAAAAGAAGGAACCCGATGAAATCCATTCAGATTGCGATTGACGGTCCCAGCGGCGCGGGAAAATCCACCGTTGCAAAGGCTCTGGCACAGCGGCTCGGCATCGTTTATGTCGATACCGGTGCGCTCTATCGCACGGTCGGCTATGCGGTCCGGCAGGCAAATGCGGACCCGAAGGACCCGGAAGCGGTCGCGGCACTGCTGCCGCAGCTGCATCTCGATCTGCGCTATGAGGCGGACGGCACCCAGCAGGTATACCTGAACGGGGAGGCAATGGGAAACCGGATCCGGACCCCGGAAATGTCGATGTACGCCTCGGCGGTGTCGGCAATCCCTGCGGTGCGGGCGTTCCTGCTGGATACCCAGCGGGAGATTGCGCAGCGCAACAGCGTCATTATGGACGGCAGGGACATCGGGACGGTCATTCTTCCGAAGGCTGATGTCAAAATCTTTCTGACGGCGTCCGACGAATGCCGCGCCAAGCGCCGGTGGGCGGAGCTGCGCCAGAAGGGGATGGAGACCGACTATGAAGAGGTCCTTGCCGATATGCGGCAGCGGGACCGGCAGGACCGGGAGCGGGCAATCGCCCCTGCGGTCGCGGCGCCGGATGCAACGGTGTTTGACAACTCCTGGATGGAGCCGGACGCCTGCACGAACGCGCTGCTGCAGCTCATTGCAAAGAAGGTGGCACCGTGAGCGTCCGGGGGGCGAAAAGCGCCGGCTTCTGCTTCGGCGTGAAGCGGGCGACCGACCGGCTGGAAGAAGCGCTGCGCGCGGCAAAGCCGGGCGAAACGGTTGCAACGCTGGGACATCTGATTCACAACGAAACCTATAACGAAGCCCTGCGGCGGCGCGGCGTGATCACCGTTCGGGAGGAGGACCTCCCGGCGCTGGCAGCCGAAGCCGGTGCGGACCGGTGACGGTTCTGGTCCGGGCGCATGGCTGTACCCGAGAGACAGAAGCGGCACTGGACCGGTATGCGGCGGGAAATCCGCACTTCCGGTGGTTGGACTGCACCTGTCCTTATGTCAAGAAGATTCATCGGATCGCGCAGGAGAACTCCGCGCCGGACCGCGTATTTCTGCTGATTGGCAGCGCGGAGCATCCGGAAGTGGTTGGAATTTTGAGCTGGTTTGACGGGGAGAAGCACGTCTTTCGCGATGCGCGAGAGCTAGAATTGGCAATTATGCCGAACGGTTCCGTCAAATTAGACAAAAAAACTCCGGTTTTGGCAGCGCAAACGACCCTGAATTTGGGCAACTGGAACGAATGCCAAAAAAAGTTAAAAAACATCTATACAAACGCGATCATTTTTGATACAATATGTAGAGTGACCGAAGAGCGGCAAAGCGAAGCGAAACAGCTTGCGGGGGAGAGCGACCTGATGGTTGTCATTGGGGGAAAAGAAAGCTCGAACACCGAAAAGCTCGCTGAGATCTGTCGGTCCGCGTGTCCGGCAACTATCCGGATCACGTCAGCCGCCGAGTGGGACCGCCGCGTGCCGGAGGGAACACATAAGGTCGGAATTGTTGCAGGTGCATCCACACCGCGCAATGAAATAGAGGAGGTATATAAAACCATGAGCGAAATGAATGAAAATTTCGAAAAAATGCTCGACGAAACGCAATGCGTAACTTTAAATACAGGAGATGTTGTTACCGGAACCGTTACACAGGTATCCGACGCGGAATTGCAGCTGGACCTTGGCACCAGCGTGACCGGTTACATCAAGGCTGAGCAGATCAGCGATGATCCTGCGTTCAAGCTGACCGAGCATTTTAAGAAGGGTGACACCGTGGAAGCGTTCGTCATCCGTGTCAGCGACCTGGAAGGCGTTGCAGAGCTCTCCAAGAAGAGAGTGGACGCAGACCGCAACTGGAAGAACATCGAGGAAGCCTGCGAGAACAAGACCGTGCTGGAAGGCAAGGTTGCAGAGGCTGTCAAGGGCGGCGTTGTGATTTATTCGAACGCAAACCGCGTCTTCATTCCGGCATCGCAGAGCGGTGTTCCGAAGGACGGCGATCTCTCCACCCTGGTCGGAACGACTGTCAGATTCCGCATCATCGAAGTCAAGCCGGGCAAGAAGGCGATCGGTTCGATCCGTCTGGTCCAGCGCGAGGAGAGAAAAGAGCAGGAGGCAGAGTTCTGGGCAACCATCGAAGTCGGCAAGGTTTACACCGGTATCGTCAAGAGCACCACGTCCTACGGCGCGTTTGTTGACCTTGGCTGCGGCGTGGACGGCATGGTCCACCTGACCGAGCTGTCCTGGAAGCACATCCGCAAGCCCGAGGATGTTGTCACGGTCGGCGAGCCGCTGACGGTTTACGTCAAGAGCTTTGACCCCGAGAAGAAGCGCATCTCCCTGGGCTACAAGACCGAGGAGAGCAACCCGTGGAACATCTTCCGTGCACAGTACGCCATCGGTGACATTGCCAGCGTGAAGATCGTTTCCCTGATGCCGTTTGGTGCATTCGCAGAAATCATCGACGGCGTGGACGGTCTGATTCACATCTCGCAGATCGCGCTGCAGCGCATTGCAAAGCCCTCTGACGTGCTGGAGATCGGTCAGGTCGTGGACGCACGCATCATCGACATTGACGATGAGAAACAGAAGGTCAGCCTGTCGATCCGTTCTCTCCTGGAGGACGAGGTCGCCGCAGCGGAGGCTATGCCCGAAGAGTATGCCGCTGAGTACACCGAAGAGACCGACGCACAGTAAGTTGCGTTGGGGAAAATCGGAAATGATAACCCGCCCCGGAAAGCTGATGCTTTCCGGGGCGGGTGCTTTTTTTTGGGGGGGGATGGGGGTGTACGGTGTTTCCTTTGTCGGTCGGGGATTCTGTTGGCGAGTGTCTGCCTTCGCGGGGATGACACGGTGGGCTTGTTCGAAAAGTGGGCGTTACTTTATGCATCCGTCTTGGATAGTGATGGACTGGCTTGCCTCTACCCCTCGGAGATCCCGCCTGCTGGCGCCCCTGCGGGGTTCGACTATGCGGCGGTTGTGGGCGATTGCGTTCGCCCTTACGCTTGCCCGCGCCGCTCCGCTCAGGATGACACAGAAGGTTGTTCGAACGTGAGATATACAATTTATATCCGTCTTAGATAGTTTTTATCCGCTTTAGATAGTGTTGCTTACCTCTTATCAGCCACTAACTTTGACGGGCAAAAGAGGAAGGAATTACGTAACAACCAGCTTACGTGTCATCCTGAGCGGAGCGGCGAGGAAGAGGGAAAGGGCGAACGCAACAGCCCAAAACCGCCGCGTAGTCGAACCCCGGAGGGGCGCCAGCAGGCGGGATCTCCGATGGGCAGAGGCAGTGTGGTCTGACACTAACTTATATGCTACTTATTGACCACCCGCCCTCATTCGTCGCCTGCGGGCGGGCGGTCAGTAAGTAATTTTAGGAGAAGGAAAGCCCCTGTTAAATTTTTGTATCCCCGAAAATCAATAACGATTCTTACTCCAACTCTTATTTTTGAAACCCTTTCTTCTCGCTTTCCGCGAGCTTCAGCGTCAGCCAGCGGTCGGCGCAGGTGACGCCATCGGTGTCGCTGAGTTCCATTTCCCCATATGCGCGTTTCACGTAATCCTCCGCATGCGCGGCGCAGTATTCCGGTCCGATTCGCCGGAGGACCGCAATCCGTTCATAGGTATAATCTCCGAAATTGACCTCTGATACCTTCATAGAAGCCTCCTATATAATCATGATTCTAAGTCTTATTCTTTACTTCTCCATTTGGTCGGGCTGACACCAAAGGAGCGCTTGAACAGCTTGGAGAACAGAAACATGTCCTCGTAGCCGCACCGCTCGGCGGTCTCTCCAACCGAAACGCCCGCCCGCAGGCATTCGGTTGCCACGCGCATGCGGGTCTGCAGCAGGTAATCCCGAATGCTCATGCCGGTCTCTTCGTGGAACAGCCGCGTCAGATACCGCCGGTTCAGATGCAGCTGGTCTGCAAGTCCTTCGATGCTGATTTTTTTCATATACATGGCGTTGATGTAGTTGCGGATTCGGCGAACGTATTCGTTCCCTTCGCTCCCGGAACCGGTAAACAGCTCGTCATACAGCCGGAACAGGTCGCCTGCCATGCCGTATTCGGATGGTCCGGTGCGCTCGGTGCAAAGCCGGAACAGCTGCGTGACCGCTGCGGAGGCAGAGAAAACCGGCGGCATATCTGCCATACGACCGGAAAGCGCACCGTCAAACCCAATCCAGGCGTAATGCCAGGGGTCCTGCTCGTCTGCCTGGTAAACGGTTTCTTCCCCCGGCAGAATCCGGAAGATCTGTCCTGCCGTCACCGGGTAGGTCACCCCGCCGCAGGTGTAGGTCCCTTTTCCGGACAGCACGCAATGCAGCAGCACGTACCAGCGGACTGCCGGACCGAACCGGTGCCCGGGTTTGCAATGTTCGTGTCCTGCAACAACTGGGTTCAGGTCCGAGAGATGCCGGTTGACAAACAGAACATCGGACTTGCTGCGGGGCTTTTCCTGCTCCATCTCATTCCCTCCTTTTGGCATCGGAGATGACCGAACCGCACCGTTCAAACCCTGCGCCGTTGCCTGAAAGTAGTTCCATTATACCATACTTTTTTCCGTTATGCAATGGACGAATCGTTAATTTTGTTGTATGATAAAGGTAACCCTGCGGGAGCGCAGGAAAAACACGCGAATAGCGGAGGAAAACACGATGAAACTGACCTTTATGGGAGCAGGCAGCACGGTCTTTTCGAAGAATGTGATCGGCGACACCATGATGTGTGATGAATTTCACGATATGGAGGTCGCGCTCTACGACATTAACGCAGAGCGGCTGGAGGAATCCTATCTTCTGATTACAAAAATGAATGAGAGCATCAACGAGGGCCGCGCCACCGTTCACAAATACCTTGGCGTGGAGAACCGCAAGGACGCACTGCGCGGCGCCGACTTCGTTGTCAACGCGATTCAGGTCGGCCTGTATGATCCCTGCACGATCATCGACTTTGAGGTCCCGAAAAAGTACGGTCTGCGCCAGACCATTGCCGATACGCTTGGCATCGGCGGTATTTTCCGCGGTCTGCGCACCATTCACGTCCTCAAGGACTTTGCCCGCGATGTCGAGGAGGTTTGCCCGGACGCTTGGTTCCTCAACTACACCAACCCGATGGCGATTCTGTCCGGTTATATGCAGCGGTACACCAACGTCAAGACGGTCGGTCTCTGCCACAGCGTGCAGACCTGCGCGCAAAGCCTGCTGAAGCGCATCGGCATGGAGGACAAAGCAGAGGGGTGCGACTGGAAGATTGCCGGTATCAACCACATGGCATGGCTGCTGGAGATCCGCGACAGGGACGGAAACGACCTGTATCCCGAAATCAAGCGCCGCGCGAAGGAAATGAACGCAGGCGAGAAGCACAAGGATATGGTGCGCTTTGACTACATCGACAAGCTGGGCTACTACTGCACCGAAAGCAGCGAGCACAACGCGGAATACAACCCCTTTTATATTAAGCAGAACCGCCCCGACCTGATCGAAAAATTCAACATTCCGCTGGATGAGTATCCGCGCCGCTGCGTTGACCAGATTGCCAACTGGGAGAAGCAGAAGGAAGAGCTGCTGGCGGGCGGCAACGTGCAGCACACCCGTTCTCGCGAGTATGCATCGCACATCATGGAAGCCATCACAACCGGCGTGCCCTACAAGATCGGCGGCAACGTAATCAACCATGGCATGATCTCCAACCTGCCCTCCAACGCTTGCGTGGAGGTCCCGTGCCTGGTGGACAAGAGCGGAATTACCCCGACCTATGTCGGCGACCTGCCGCTCCAGTTGGCAGCGATGAACTCCTCGAACATCTACCCGCAGATGCTGACCATTGAGGCTGCGCACACGGGCAAGAAGGAGCTGATTTACCAGGCGGCAATGATGGAGCCGCACACCGCCGCAGAGCTTTCGACCGACGAGATTGTTTCGCTCTGCAACGACCTGATCGAAGCGCACACCAACGCCGGCTATCCGATTCTGTAACTGCAACTGTAATGCATAGCGCCCCGGGTACCTGCCGGTGCCCGGGCGCATTTTTTGAGGAATGCTTTTCACCGATGGGGGAGAGCATTCTTTTTTGCAGAAATTGTTTGACGAATTCTGACTCTATCAGAAAAGTTGGATGTGCCCGAACTTTTCTGATGGTATAGCTCCCACAATGTAACAGAATAGCAGAAAACCCCAATATCTTGCGTTTGAGCGGTGCTTTTAACACAAGATATTGGGGTTTCCAGATGCTGGAGCAGATGACGGGAATCGAACCCGCGTATTCGGCTTGGGAAGCGGACACTCTGCCATTGAGTTACATCTGCGATTATTACCCTCTTATTATACACCAAAACTTCCCGTCTGTCAAGAGAATCCGAGCAACTTTTTTAAAATTGCCCGGATTTTTTTGTTTGCTTGGTTGCTTTGCCTACGAAAGGGGGCTCCTTCTCCCTCCAAGGTCTTCTCCACCTCAATTTTTCAAGAATAACCCTTTACATCCGGGAGGGGATGTGGTATAATAGAAGGGAAAAACACGACAGGAGGCGCTTGCAATGTTCCGGATTTTGATAGCCGAAGACGACCGCGAACTGCGGCAGCTGTTTGCGCATGTGCTGTCCCGAAACGGCTATACAGCGGTTGGGGTATCCAACGGCGAAGAAGCGCTGGCGGCGATGGACCAGAGCTTTTTTGACCTCATCATCTCCGACATTATGATGCCGAAAATGGACGGCTACGAGCTGGTGCGGTCCATCCGCGACGCAGGGCTGACCACACCGATCCTGATGATTACCGCCAAGGACGCGTTTGACGATATGCGGCAGGGGTTCCTGTCCGGGAGCGATGACTATATGGTCAAACCGGTCAACGTCAACGAAATGCTGCTGCGCGTTTCGGCACTCCTGCGGCGCGCGCAAATGATCAGCGAGCGGCGGCAGACCATCGGCAGCACGGTCCTGGAATGCGACTCTCTGACCGTGACCTGCGGCGGGGAGAGCATGGTCCTGCCGCAAAAGGAGTTCATGCTCCTGTATAAAATGGTCTCCTTCCCGGGGCGCATTTTTACCCGGCAGCAGTTCATGGACGACATCTGGGGCTTTGATTCCGAGACCGATACGCACACCGTGGACGTTCACATCGGGCGCCTGCGCGAGCGGTTCCGGGGAAACCCCGATTTCCGCATCGAGACCATCCGCGGGGTGGGGTATAAGGTGGTCCGCACATGAGAAACCGGGAACCGCAGCGAAAAAAAACGCCCCCGCGGCTGGACCTGCAAATCCAGTTCTTTCTGGTGTGCCTGGTTGAGTTCGTGGCGGTCGCACTTCTGGCGTACCTGATCAGCCTGGTGATTGAAAAGCTGCTGGGTGTGACGGTCAATGTGCCGATTTTTGTCTGGGCAATCGCCATCAGCATCGTCATCGGCGGAGGAATCAGCATCTGGATTACCAAAAAGTTTTTCGATCCCGTAGCGCGCCTGAAGCAGGCAATGCGCGAGGTCGCCGGCGGGAATTTTAAGGTGACGGTCACGACCGACAGCCGCCTGGAGGACATTCGCAGCATTTACGCCGATTTCAACGCGATGGTGCGCGAGCTGAGCGCAACCGAGACGCTGCAGACCGACTTTATTTCCAGCGTGTCGCATGAATTCAAGACCCCCATCGGGGCGATTGAAGGGTACACGCAGCTGCTGCAGGACCACCAGCTGACCGACGCCGAGCGGGATGCTTATGTGGAGAAAATTCTCTGCAACACGGCGCGGCTCTCCAGCCTAGTTGGGAACATTCTGCTGCTTTCGAAGATCGACAACCGCCCGGCGCAGCTGACGATGAACCGCTACCGCCTGGACGAGCAGATCCGGCAGGCGATTGTGGCAACCGAGAACAAGTGGGGCGAAAAGGAGATTGACCTGGACGTGGACCTGGCAGAGGTGCTCTGGTCGGGGCACGAGACGCTGCTCTATCACGTTTGGTCGAATCTGCTGGACAACGCGATTAAGTTCAGCCCGCGCGGCGGGGTCATCCGAATGCGCTTGCGGCGGAACGAGGAGGGCGTGACCTTCACGGTTTCGGACGACGGACCCGGCATTCCGGCGGGCGAGGAGGAGCGGATTTTCGGCAAGTTCTATCAGAGCGACACCTCCCATGAGTCGGAGGGCAACGGCTTGGGACTTGCGCTGGTGAAGACCATTGTTGCGCTTCACGGCGGGACCGTCGCCGCGACTCCCGGCTCGTCGCTCTTCACGGTTTTCCTCCCGGGGTAAGAAGACCTTGGGGCGCCGCCCCAAACCCTGTTTAGGGGGCTTCTTTCGGAGAGAAGCAACGCTGCGCTACTGACTGGTTGCTTCGCAGCCGGTCACCCCTAAAAACCCCAAGAACTTTGATAAAAGGGGTTTGTTTTTTAGTGGGTACGGATTTTGATTTGATGTGCTTTTAGGACAATCTTTGAAGCAAAGGAGACTACGGAAATGGCGAGATGGAGACGGGTATTGAAATGGGTGTGTTTTGCGCTGCTGATGGCTGCGATTGCTGCAACGATTGCGGTTCTGGTTCTTGGTATGTTGGAGATGCAGGAGATCGACAGACAGGCGCAGAGCGGCGCGGAGCTGCTGGCGGGGGCGGTTCTTGCCGGTGCCCTTGTAACCGGTATTCCGATGGCACTGTTTACGGAAATCAGTGTTTACCGAAACTGCCGGTACTTTTTGGTGGGCAAAAAGAAAACCGCGCTCACGGTGCTGAACGCGGTCATGCTGGTGGTTTCCGCTGCTTGGGTCGTCGGCTTGCGGTTGTCGTTTGACACTTTCTATCAGATCGGAGAGTATATTTGGTTTGGGAGCTTTGGTGTACTCCTGTTGCTGCGCTTTGCCTATGCATGGATTTTGAGTTGCACCTCCCCGGAACCTGACTCCACGCCTCCGGACTCCACCCAAACGCCTTCGGAATCCTAACCCGCGCCCACATTTCCCCTTCGTAAAAGTTCTTGAAGGCCCTTAGGAAACTTCTTTCAAGAAGTTTCCTAAGCCGGGTTTGGGGCAGCGCCCCAAGGTCTTACATTCTCCCCGAATAGCCGATAGAGGGCGCAGTATTGGCGGTAAAGCCGCCCGTAGACTTTGACGTTTTCGGGAACCGGCGTGTAAACGGCGAAATCCGGCTTTGCCATGCGGTCGGATGCCGAGCGGATGTCGGGGTAGATTCCGCATGCAACGGCGGCATACATCGCACTGCCAAGCGCGGCAGCCTGCCGGGTCCCGGCAACGCGGACCGGTTTGTTGTAAACGTCCGCATAAATCTGCATCAGCATCGGGTCCTTACGGGCAATCCCGCCGCCGGCGCAGATGCTGTCGATCGGGATGCCGTATTCCATAAGACGCTCGGTGATGATGCGCGCACCGTAAGCCGAGGCTTCAATCCAGGCGCGGTAAAGCTCTTCGGGGCGGGTTGCCAGCGTCATGCCGACCATCACCGCGCGCAGCGACGCATCGTTGAGCAGGTTTCGGTTGCCGCCCAGCCAGTCCAGCGCAAGCAGACCGCTCTCGCCGGGACGCAGCTTTTCCGCACGTTCGCGCAGATAGGCGTGCGGCGATTTTCCTTCCCGCGCAGCCGCTGCCGCATAGTCGGCAG
>USMO01000009.1 GCA_900555785.1 uncultured Eubacteriales bacterium
TGCCGCAGCCTGTCTGCCCCTGAACTTGTGCGGGTTTGCATGACGGTGCTGCCGGAGGTGAAGACCGACCTGCCAACCGGCGCTGCGTTGCGTCTGGCGCTGTCGCTTTTGCGCGCGGAGGCGCCCGTGATGACGGCAGAAACCGCGCCGGGCGAAGCCGCAAAGGGCGTCAGCGGGGCTTGGTATTATATTCTTTGCCGGGCAGAGATGACCCGGGCGCTGTCCCGGTGGTCGGGCGAAGCGGCGGTCTCCTTTGACCCGGACCGGCTGTTTGACCGCCCCGGCAATCCGGAATTTCACAGAATCTATACGGCACCCGCTGCGGTGCCATCAGGAGGTATCGAATATGGAAGAAATCAAAACGGAAGTGCTCCCGACGCTGGTCGGTGCCTCTCCGGAGGAATTGGCGCACGCGATTTTTGACGTGCTGGATGCGAAAAAGGCGAAGGACATCAAGGTCCTGCACGTGCGGGAGCAGACCGTGCTTGCCGACTACTTTGTCGTCTGCACGGGACTTTCGAACACGCAGATCA
This sequence comes from uncultured Eubacteriales bacterium, assembly GCA_900555785.1. GTDB lineage: Bacteria > Bacillota > Clostridia > Oscillospirales > CAG-272 > UMGS1865. Next base: position 534 of record USMO01000009.1, read on the forward strand.
AGGCACTTGGCGGCGAGGTGGAATACAAGCTTGGGCTGCGCGGCGTGGACCCGCAGCACTTTGAGGGCAGAGACAACAATAACTGGGTGGTGCTGGACTACGGAACGGTGATCCTGCACATCTTCAGCCGCGAGTCGCGGGAGTTCTATAAGCTGGAAAAGCTGTACGGCGATGCGGAGGAGACGCACTTCACAAGCATTGACGAGAAAGCGGAGCAGGAGGAAAAGGCGAAGCAATGAAATACAACTTTAAAGAGATTGAACCGAAATGGCAAAAGAAATGGGAGGACGCCGACATCTTCCATGCCGAGGACAACAGCAAGAAACCGAAATATTACACATTGGTCGAGTTCCCGTATCCTTCGGGCGCGGGCATGCACGTCGGGCACATCAAAGCATACTCCGGGCTGGAGGTTGTCTCCCGCAAGCGGCGGATGCAGGGCTACAATGTCCTGTTTCCGATCGGCTTTGACGCATACGGACTGCCGACCGAGAACTACGCCATTAAGACCGGTATCCATCCGCGTCAGGTGACCGACAGGAACATCGCAAAATTCACCTCGCAGCTCAAGCGGGTCGGTTTTTCCTTTGACTGGGACCGCGTAATCGACACGACCGAGGAGGACTACTACCGCTGGACGCAGTGGATTTTCCTGAAGATGTTCGAAAAGGGCTTGGTCTTCCGTGACACGGCGCTGGTCAACTACTGCCCGTCCTGCAAGGTTGTGCTGTCGAACGAGGATTCGCAGGGGGGACGCTGCGACATCTGCCACAGCGAGATTGTGCAGAAGTCGAAGACCGTCTGGTATCTGCGCATCACCGAATATGCCGATCGCCTGCTCAAGGGGTTGGACGAAGTGGACTATCTGCCGAATATCAAGCAGCAGCAGGTCAACTGGATTGGCAAGTCGACCGGTGCTTATGTCAATTTCGGTCTTTCCGGCGGGGAGGACAAGCTCCGCATCTACACCACGCGCCCGGATACGCTGTTCGGCGTGACCTTTATGGTCATCGCGCCCGAACATCCGGTCATTGAGAAATACCGCGACCGCATCACGAACATTGCGGCGCTGGATGCTTACCGCGAGGAATGCGCCAAGAAGACCGAATTTGAGCGGACGCAGCTGGCCAAAGAGAAGACCGGCGTGCGCATTGAAGGGCTGTCGGCAATCAACCCGGTGTCGGGCAAGGAGATTCCGATTTACATTTCGGACTATGTAATGATGGGCTACGGAACCGGCGCAATCATGGCGGTTCCGGCGCATGACGAGCGTGACTGGGCGTTTGCAAAGAAGTTCGGCATCGACATTGTGGAGGTAATCAAAGGCGGCGACGTGAGCCAGGCTGCATATGCAGGCGACGGTGAGATGGTCAACTCGGATTTCCTCAACGGTTATACCAACAAGAAGGATTCCATCGCGCGGATGCTGGAGTATCTGACCGAGAACGGCATCGGCGAGGCGGGCGTGCAGTATAAAATGAAGGACTGGGCGTTTAACCGCCAGCGCTACTGGGGCGAGCCGATTCCGATTGTGCATTGCCCGAAGTGCGGCATGGTTCCGGTCCCTTACGACCAGCTGCCTCTGAAACTGCCGAAGATCGACAATTTTGAGCCGGGCGAGGGTGGCGAAAGCCCGCTGGCAAAGATTGCGTCCTTTGTCAACTGCAAGTGCCCGAAGTGCGGCGGCGACGCCAAGCGGGAGACCGACACCATGCCGCAGTGGGCTGGTTCGTCGTGGTATTTCCTGCGCTATATCGACCCGCACAACACGGAAGCGCTTGCCGACCCGGAAAAACTGAAATACTGGATGCCGGTGGATTGGTACAACGGCGGCATGGAGCACGTGACGCGGCACATGATCTATTCGCGCTTCTGGCATAAGTTCCTCTACGACATCGGCGTGGTCCCGTGCGACGAGCCGTATGCAAAGCGGACGGCGCAGGGTCTGATTCTGGGACCGGACGGCGAGAAGATGTCGAAGTCGAAGGGCAATGTGGTGGACCCGAACGACGTGGTGGACGTTTACGGCGCGGACGTGCTGCGGACGTATGTGCTCTTTATGGGCGACTACGCAAGTGCGGCACCGTGGAACGAAAGCTCGATGAAGGGCTGCAAGCGGTTCCTGGAGCGAATTGCCGACCTGACCGATCTGGTTCGTCCGGACGGCGGCAGCGCCAAGCTGGAAACCTCCTTCCACAAGACCGTCAAAAAGGTCTCCGAGGACATCGAGGAGCTGAAGTTCAACACCGCAATCGCCGCGATGATGAGCCTGCTGAATGAAATTTACGACACCGGCAGCCTGACGCGCGACGAGCTTTCGATGCTGGTCCGCCTGATCTGCCCGTTTGCCCCGCACCTGGCAGAGGAAATGTGGGAAGGGCTGGGCGAAACGGGCTTCTGCTCGCTGGCGCCCTGGCCGGAATGGGACGAAGGGAAGACCGTTGACAGTACGGTTGAGGTCGCAGTGCAGATCAACGGCAAGGTCCGCGCAACCGTGGAACTGCCCCTGAACTGCCCGAAGGACGAGGCGATTGCGCTGGCAAAGGCTGATGCCCGCGTGGCAGCGCAGATTGTCGGCAAGACGGTGGTCAAGGAGATCTCGGTTCCGAACAAGATCGTCAACATCGTTGTGAAATAAGATGCGGTATCAGGTCCTGATCCTCACCGCCGACTCTCTGTTCGGCAGAATGCTGCAGCTGGAATTTGAGGGCTGGCACCTGACGGCGGGGCTGGCGGCAGGGCTGACCGGGGAGTGCGCCGACGTTGCGGTTGTGGACCTGGACAGCGCGCCGGTCCCGCCGGAGGGAGACTGCGGCTATCTGATCGGTTTCAGCCGCCTTCCGGCACTCTCGGCAGACGAGGAGGCGCGGCGGTGCGCAATGATTCTGCGCCGCCCGTTCCGCATGTCGCTCCTGCGGCAGGAGGTTCTTTCCCATCTCGGTGCTGCGCTGCCGGAGCTACGGCAGGTTCGGCAGGCGCTAAGGTTCCTGACCCTGACGACGGATGGTGTACAGTATGGGGACCGTTCGGTTTCCCTGACACCGACCGAACGGGCGCTGACCGATGCGCTGCTGCAGGCGGGCGGCGAACCTGTTCCGCGCGCGACACTCGAGTCGCTTCTTCGCAAGCCGGGGAAGGGGAAACTGGAGGTCTATCTCTGCTCGGTCCGGCGAAAACTGCGGTCGACAGGGATTCCGGCAGAGCCCGAACCGGTGCGCGGTGTCGGTTACCGGCTGATTTTCCCGGAAAAAAGCTGAAAAGCCCTTGACATCATTTTCTTTGGATGGTATAATAAAGACAGAGCGGCTGTGCCGCTTGGCGGAGGATACAGTTTTATGGCAGAACGCAACATGCTTGCAATCGATCTGGGCGCGTCCAGCGGGCGCGGCATCGTCGGCTCCTTTAACGGCGAAAAGCTGACGCTGCGCGAAAACCATCGGTTTTCCAATGACCCGGTCAACCTTTGCGGCAGACTTTATTGGGATATTCTCAGAATCTTTCACGAAATCAAGCTCTCGATTCAGAAAACGGTTTTGGACGGGGACCGGGTTTCGTCAATCGGAATCGACACCTGGGGCGTGGATTACGGACTGCTGGACCGGAACGGGCGGCTGCTGTCCAATCCCGTTCATTACCGCGACATGCGCACGCAGAACGCGCAGGAGCTGGTCAGCAAGACCGTTCCTGCCGACGAACTGTACGGCACGGCGGGCATTCAGACACTGAATTTCAACACAATTTATCAGCTTGCCACCGAGCGCGCCGAAGCGCCCGAGCGGCTGGCGCTGGCAGAGCGGATGCTGAACATTCCGGACCTTTTGAACTATTTCCTGACCGGAAATCAGGCAAACGAGTATACGATTCTTTCTACGGGCGCGCTGCTTGATGCAAAGTCACGCGACTATGCCTGGGAGCTGCTTGACCGGCTCGGCATTCCGCGCCGGCTGTTCGGGAAGGTGACCGCGCCCGGCACCGATATGGGGACCCTTTTGCCGCAGGTGCAGAGCGAGACCGGCAAGACCGATGCGCATGTCCTGACGGTTGCGTCGCACGATACCGCAAGCGCGGTTATCGCGGTTCCGACCGAGGAGAAGGACTTCCTGTATATCAGTAGCGGGACCTGGTCGCTCATGGGCACCGAGCTTTCCCAGCCGCTGATCAGCCGCGAGAGCCAGGCGGCGAATTTTACCAACGAGGGCGGCGCCTGCGGCACAATCCGGTTCCTCAAGAACATTATGGGGCTTTGGGTCATTCAGGAGTCGCGTCGGCAATGGAAACGCGAGGGCAAGGATTACAGCTTTGCACAGATGGAAGCCTGGGCAAAGGAAAGCCCCGCCTTCCGCAGCCTGATTGACGTTGACGACCCCGATTTTGCATCGCCCGGCGATATGCCCGGGAAAATCCGCGCCTACTGCAAGCGCACCGGTCAGCCGGTGCCCGAGAGCGTGGGCGAGGTGGTGCGCTGCATTTACGAAAGTCTGGCGCTCAAGTACCGCTCGGTTGCCGAGCGCACGATGGCGCTGACGGGCAGACGCGCAAAGGTGATTCATGTTGTCGGCGGCGGGACCAAAGACCGGTTCCTGTCGCAGCTGACGGCGGATGCATGCGGGATTCCGGTCTGTGCCGGACCCGAAGAGGCAACCGCAATCGGCAACCTGATGCTGCAGCTGATGGCGGCGGGCGAGGTCGCAGACCTTCGCGACGCGCGCCGGGTCGTGGCGGCATCCTTTGAGACGAAGCAGTATCTTCCGACCGCTGACCGGAATATGTGGGACGAAGCATACGGCAGAATCTGTACACTTTATCGGTAATTCAGAAGGCGCAAGTCTTCTTTCCGGCGAAAACATACCCGCCGGGACCGTGTACGGATTTGCCGTGCGCGGGGTTCAGGGGCTATAAAAACGCTGCCGCCTGTCCGACGGGAGCGTGAGAAAAAACATATTTTGGAGGCATTTATGAAGGACAATCGTTGCGGAGAGCTTGGCGTGATCGGAATGAAGGGCTGCGAGAAATTCGCGTCTCAGGTGGACTACTACCTGCGGGATTGGCGCAGACACGGCGGGGACGGCACCTATGTAATCGCCGCCGACTGCCTGCGGTTCGGCTCCGGCGAGGGCAAAGCGGTTCTGCATGAGTCCATGCGCGGCAAGGACATTTTCATCATCTGTGATACCTTCAACTACGGCGTGACTTACAAGATGTACGGGATGACAGTTCCGATGGGGCCGGACGAGCACTACGCAGACCTCAAACGCATCATTGCGGCAATCGAGGGCAAGGCAAGACGCATTACGGTCATCATGCCGATGCTGTACGAGGGCAGACAGCACAAGCGCAGCGGCAGAGAGTCGCTTGACTGCGCGCTGATGCTGCAGGAGCTGGTACATATGGGTGTGTCGAATATTCTGACCTTCGACGCGCACGACCAGCGCATCTGCAACGCCATTCCGCTTGCAGGCTTTGACAACGTGCAGCCGACCTACCAGATGATCAAAGCGCTGGTGCGTGCGGTGCCGGACGTGCAGATTGACAAGGACCACACGGTTATCATCTCTCCCGATGAGGGCGCGATGTCGCGGTGCATGTACTATTCCTCGGTGCTGGGTCTGGACATCGGCATGTTCTATAAGCGCCGCAACTATTCGATCGTTGTCAACGGCAGAAACCCGATCGAGGCACATGAGTACCTCGGGCAGGACCTGCACGGCAAAGATGCAATCGTGGTGGATGATATGATTTCGTCCGGCGAATCCATGATCGATGTCTGCCGTCAGCTGAAGGAGAAGGGCGCAAACCGCGTCTTCTGCTTTGCAACCTTTGGTCTGTTCACCGACGGCTGCGAGAAATTCGACCAGGCGTATGACGAAAAGGTCTTTGATAAGGTCTTTACCACCAACCTGACCTACCGCCGCCCCGAGCTTGCCTCCAAGCCGTGGTATGTGGAAGTCAACATGTGCAAGTACGTTGCCTTTCTGATTGATACCCTGAACAACGATGAAACCATCAGCGCGCTGCTCAATCCGGTCAAGCGCATCAACACCCTGATGGACAAGCATCGCAGTGCCCAGGCATCGCAGATGAAGATCGAGTTTGAGGACCAGAACTGAATCGGTTTTATAAAAAGAGCGCCTGTTGGGGCACCTGCGATAAAGCAGGTGCCCCAAGCTTTTCTTATAACAACTAATAGTTGACATATTAGATGTTGACTTATGGAAAATATTGTGCTATAATAAAAGTACAAAATTGATACTTAAAGGAGGTGGACAAAATGACAAACTTAACACTGATAAAATCAATTGCCGTTTTGTCCGCAAACTAACTTATATTGTTGCGTCTTGACTTAATGCTCTTGATTTTATCGAGAGCATTTTATTTTTTAAGAAAGAGGTAGCAAAATGAAAGACATCGTTACAATTCAAATCAGCAAATTCTTAACAAACGAATATGTGGAACAAATTGCTCAAAATCAATGGAAAGCATTAACCCCACAGTTTACAAACCGATCGAGACAGTATATCTTCGACGAGCTTGTCAATAGCAACGATTGCTTTGGGGTAATTGCCACCACTGCAAAAAATCAAATTATCGGCAGAATTCATTGTGTGAGAAATGAAAACAATCCTCATCTTTGGTATTATGGTGACTTGTTTGTGATTCCGGAATACAGAAGAAGAGGAATAGCAAAACAAATGATTCACGCGGCGACAAATCACTTATCCGAAATGGGAGCAACAACACTTCGGTGTTATGTCAAGCCCGACAATATTCCAAGTCGCAACCTTCAAATGTCATTATGTTTTTCAGAAAAGCCATTTGAATCGTTTAATGATTTCATAAATAACGGTGAAATCATGTATGAATTAGACATTCCAAACTCTTTAACTATTATCCCGGCAACAAAAAATGAGGCATATTTTGTGAGAATTCTGTTTGCTCAAAACAAAGATATTTTGAATTTCGGAAACATATCTCTAAGCGAATGGAGGGAATTTCTTTCTGTCGAAGATCCGGATGAAAAGCATTTTTTAGTATGCAAGGGTGCAATGCCTATCGCTTACATGAAAATTAATGGATTGCTGAATACGGATATAGCCTGGGTATCGATGTTATTTGTTGCAAAAGATTTCCAACGCCAAGGAATTGGATCTTTTGCGCTGAATTATGCGGAGCAATATGTTAAGGGGCTCGGATTTAATACGATTAATATCCAAACCGATAAAGAAAATATTGCAGCCATAAATTGTTATTCCAATTCCGGATATCGAATTTATGAGCAAAATTCGAAAGTCAAGTTTAGTAAACTGCTATAAGTGCTTTTACCACCCATACGCGGGACTTCGCTTTTGTGTCCACAAAAGCAGTGCTTGTCAGGAAAATTGACAAGTCACATATGAACATATAAAAATGCTCATCACCTCCCGACAGTATGTAAAAGGAGTACGAACAAATCATCCGTACTCCTTTTGTGTTTCGGCAGGTAAAACCTGCTTTATGGAAGGCACCCCTTGGGGCACCTGCGATAAAGCCGGTGTCCCAAACGGTTTCATAACTTTTGACACAGTGTCGGTTGAATGCATATCTTCACGACATCGACATCACGGCGAAGGAAAAGGTGCGGTTGATCACCGCTCAGCTCGCCAAATCCCGTGGTATTGATGAAAATCTGAAAGCTGCCGATGCGCTTGAATGGGTGGCGTAGATGAATTCCTGTATGCTTACCGCCGAGGAAATCGTTATGCGTGAGGTCATCTACCGATAAAAAAACGGACGCTGTCTGAACAAGTAAGCGAATCATTAGACTCTTGCCTGCTGACAGCACCTTGAGCGAAGTGAATAACATTGAAGTCAACCGCACAAATAAGCACTCTGATAAACACAGCTGCCCGATCGTGAAAAGTCGGGTGGCTTTTGTTATGAAAGACATCTCTTTTGTACTGCGACGATTCCATTACGTGAAACAGAAAACAGAGAAGCCCGTATCGGTAATGGCTGATACGGGCTTGTCATAGTATTTTTCGGATTGCGCTGCTTCAGACCTTCCACCCGGCAGCCTGCTTACGCTCGACTACGAACCGACGGTAAAGTCCGTCCACGGTTATTCACACCTTGTACCTGTTTGAATTCTGTCATTTAAGAATTTTTAGGTGTTCCGTATGCTTTTATCCGTCTAGGATCGTGGTTGACCGGCTTACCTCTGTCGTTCGGAGATCCCGCCTGCTGGCGTCCCTGCGATGAACAGAAGCAAGCCGATCAATCACGATTTTCTGCATGATACTACCTGCGGACCACCCGCCCTCATCCGTCGCCTGCTGGCGAAAGTGCTTGATTCGTAATACGATTCCGGCTACACAAAAAGTTGTGTAACGCCCAAGACCTTCCCCTCAATGATTCCGAAAATAATACAACCCATCAAAGGTTTCGTTGGCGTATTCGGCGGGTGTCATCCAGTGGTCGTCAGAATCCTTCCAGGCGCCAAGGGCAGCATCGTAGTCGGCAACCGAGTAGCAGTAGCGGTCGCTGCCGCCGTAGTAGGTCAGGGATACATAGCGGCGGGGGACCAGGCTGCTCCCTTGCCAGGAATACGCCGTTGCGGTCTCCGTAATCACGTGATAGGTTTTTCCGGATGCGGTGTCGTATTCGGTCTGGTCCTCCCGGTTGAAGCCGAATACCAACTCCTGGCGCGCGTCAACTGCAAGGTTGGCTTTCTTTTCAAACTCCGCGCTGACCCGGTAGCTCCCGTCCGATTGCTGCAGGAAAACCTGTTCGATCGTCACATCGTCCTCGCTGGTGATGGCAAGAATCAGATCGTTCCTGCCGTCAAAATTGATGTCCAGAACGCGCAGACCGTAGGTCCCGCCGCGCTCACCGACGGTCCGGTCGGCATAGACCCGCTCCTGCCAAATTTCCTCGCCGTCAACGGAGACCGAGAGGTAGTTTGCCCGCCCGTTGCCGCCGAGCACCGAAACGGTCCGGTCCCCATCAGCAACCGAATAGAGCAGCTCCCGCTTTGCGCAGGAGGGGAGCGTCAGCAAAAGCGCCGCAAGCGCCAGGCACAGGCAGATTCGTCTTGTTTTCATCATCGTATCCTTTCTATGAAAAATCCCCCGCAGGGCGGGGGCAGCTTCGTCTGTAAGCCGGGTTCTGTCTTGAACGGTCATCAATCTCTGCGTTCCGTCGCCGAAACGCTCCGGGAGAACTCCCGTGCCGCCCCCGACGATATGCCGGACAAGCCGTCCTTGGGGTGTTGCTTCGGATAGGGTTTACAGCGGACTCATGTTACCATGAGAACGGGTGAGCTTTTACCTCGCCTTTCCATCCTTACCGCAAAAAGCGGCGGTTTCTTTCTGTTGCACTTTCCCGGCGGTTACCCGCGGCTGACGTTATCAGCTATCCTGTCCTGTGAAGCCCGGACTTTCCTCACGGTAATACCTTACGGCAACATACCGCGCGACCGTTCGGCGAAGCTGCATTTATTATACACCAAAAGGCGGATTTTGTCAAGTAAAAGTGGGAAAAGAATTGACAAACTTCTTTTTTTATGATATAATAAACAAACTTATAGACTGAAGGAGGCGAAGACGTTGATCTTTGGCAAACATATCAACCGATACTACCTGCGATACGCTGTGCCGCTGCTGTTGGGACTTGCGGCGCTGATTGCAGTGGACTGGTTTCAGTTGGAGATTCCGAAGCTGTACCGCATGGTTATCAACGGTATGAATGACGGCGTGGTGGAGCTGGACGGGGTGACGGTTCCGTTTGATACGGAGTTCCTGCTGCAAGAGATCTGCCTGCCGCTGTGCGTGGTCATCGGCGTGGTGGTCACCGGGCGGTTTCTGTGGCGTATCTGCATTTTCGGCTCGGCGATCCGGGTGGAGACCGACCTGCGCGGACGGATGTTTGACCGTTCCCGCGGGCTTTCCTGCCAGTTCTACCAGACCAACAAGGTCGGCAACCTGATGTCGCTTTACACCAGCGACCTGGAGACCGTGCAGGACTGTTTTGGCTCGGGGATTCTGATGCTGTTTGACGCCTGCTTTCAGGGCGGGCTTGCCGTCAGCCGGATGTGGGGCATGAACCGGATGCTGACGCTCCTGTCGCTGATTCCGATCGTGCTGCTGCTCGCAGGCGGCGCGGTGCTGGGGAAGTACCTGCAGAAAAAATGGGACCGCCGCCAGCAGGCGTATGCCGATCTTTCGGATTTCGTGCAGGAGAATTTCTCCGGCATTGCGGTCATCAAGGCGTTTGTCAAAGAATCGCTGGAGCTGATGGCGTTCCGGAAACTGAACAAGCGCAACGAGGTCACCAACGTCGATTACACCCGGCTGTCGGTCCTGCTGCGCATTCTCGTTACGCTGTTTGTCGAGTCGGTTGTCTGCGTAATCCTCGGCTACGGTGGCTATCTCGTCTGGGCAGGGACCTTCAACGCCGGGCAGCTGATGGAGTTCATCGGTTACTTTACGGCGGTCGTCTGGCCCGCTATGGCGGTGTCGGAACTGATTGAAATGCACTCGCGCGGAAAAGCATCGCTGGCGCGTATCGGGGAACTGCTGGACACCGAACCGGACGTGAAGGACGCGCCGGATGTGGCGCCGATTCCGGAGCCGGTCAGAGGAGAGATCACCTTCTCGCACCTGACCTTCCGCTATCCGGGCGGGGAGCGCGACGTACTGCGCGACATCAGCCTGACTATTCCGTCGGGCGAGCGTGTGGGTCTGGTCGGCAAGACCGGCGCGGGCAAGACGACCCTGGTCGATCTGTTGCTCCGCACCTACAACGTCCCGGACGGTACGGTCTTTCTCGACGGGCACGATGTCAACCGGATTCCGATTCACCAGGTCCGCGCGTCGGCGGCTTACGTCCCGCAGGACAATTTCCTGTTCAGCGACACCATTGCGAACAACATTGCGTTCGGCGTGGACCACCCGGACCGCGCGGCGGTGGAGCAGGCTGCGGTGCTGGCAGATGTGGACGGCAACATCCGGGAGTTCCGCGACGGCTACGACACGGTGCTTGGCGAATGGGGCGTGACCGTTTCGGGCGGTCAGCGGCAGCGCATTTCGATAGCCCGCGCGCTGATGAAGGACGCGCCGGTTCTGATTCTGGACGATTCGGTCTCGGCGGTTGACACCGACACCGAGCGCGTGATTCTGGATAACCTGCGCCGCACACGGGAAGGGAAGACCACCATTCTGATCGCGCACCGGATTTCCACGATTGAGCAGATGGACCGGATTGTGTTCCTGGAGGACGGCGAGCTGGTTGCCACGGGCACGCACACCGAGCTTTACCGGACCTGCCCTGCATACCGGCGGGCGGTCGACCTGCAAAAGCTGGAAGAGGAAGGAGGGGACTACGCCAATGCATGAGTATCTGCCGCTTCTGATTGTCGGCGCAACGGTCGGCACCTTTGCCGCAGTCTTCATTCTTGCCTACGCGCTGATGAAAAACAAAAAAGAGGCGATCGGCTTTGACCGGAAGATGAAGGATTCCGAAATCGTTCGCCGGCTGCTCCGCTACGCGCGGCCTTACTGGCTGAGCTTCGTTTCGGTCGGGCTTCTGATGCTGTTTTCGATTGCTTATGACATTGCGTCTCCGCTGCTGGTGGGCGAGATTGAGCGCCTGATTCAGAACCGGTTTGAGCTGTCGCGGCTGTGGGCATACATTGCGGTTTATGCGTCAATCCTGATTCTGTCGCTGGTCAGCACCTATTTTCAGTCGCTGATTCTGCAAAAGACCGGTCAGCGCATCCTTTCCGACCTGCGCGAGAGCCTGTTTCTGCACATTGAGGGGCTGTCGCACGGGCAGCTGAACGGCATTCCGGTCGGAACGCTGGTCACGCGCATGACCAACGACACGCAGGCGATTTCGCAGATGTTCACCAACATCATCGTAAACCTGGTCAAGAATGTGTTTGTGGTGTTCGGCGTGCTGGCGGCGATGCTGATTCTCAACTACGAACTGACGCTGATGATTCTCTGCTTTGTCCCGTTCATCGTGCTGTTTACGCTGATTTTCCGCAAATTCTCGCGCCGCGCGTATCGCCGCGTCAAAGACGGCACGACTTCCATCAACATCTTTCTTTCGGAGAACCTTTCCGGCATCAAGCTGACGCAGATTTTCAACCGCGAAGACGCGAAAATGGAGGAATTTGAAGAGCGGAGCCGCAAGCTGGGCAAAGCCAAGCAGCGGCAGATTCTGGTGTTCAGCATCTTCCGTCCGACGGTTTACATGCTTTACACGGCATCGATTCTCTGCCTGCTGTATCTCGGCGGCAGGGGGTACATCCGCAATCTGTCCTTCCTGGGGCAGGTCATCGATTCGGCGACCGTTGTGACCTTCTACATGTACATCTCCAAGTTTTTCAACCCGATTCAGAGCCTGGCAGAGCAGTTCAACTGGCTGCAGTCGGCGTTTGCGTCGGCAGAAAAGATTTTCCGCGTGTTTGACCTGCAGCCGGAGGTTGTGGACGCGCCGGACGCGGTTGACCCGGGCGAGCTGCGCGGCGAGATTGAATTTCGGCACGTGTGGTTCTCCTATCTGCCGGACGAATGGGTGCTGCGCGATGTCTCCTTCAAGGTAGAGGCGGGGCAGACCGTTGCGTTTGTCGGTGCAACCGGCGCCGGAAAGTCGACGATTCTGTCGCTTCTTTGCCGCAATTACGACATTCAGCGGGGTGAGATTCTGGTTGACGGGATTGACATCCGCAAAATCAAGCTCTCCGCGCTGCGCCGGCAGTTCGGGCAGATGCTGCAGAGTGTTTTCCTGTTCTCGGGGACGATTCGCTCCAATCTTGCCCTGCGCGACGAGCATTTTACCGACGCGGAGATTATGGAAGCCTGCCGGTATGTCAATGCAGACCGATTCATCTTGAAGCTGGATCACGGTTTGGACGAAGAGGTGCGCGAGCGGGGCAACAATTTTTCTGCCGGTCAGCGGCAGCTGTTGTCCTTTGCGCGGACGGTTTTGCACCGCCCCCGGGTTATGATTCTGGACGAAGCGACTGCAAATATCGACACCGAGACCGAGCAGCTGATTCAGGGTTCGTTGGAGCGGATGCGCAACATTGGCACGATGCTGATTGTCGCGCACCGGCTCTCGACCATCCAGCACGCCGACCGGATTATTCTGCTCTCGCACGGCGAAATCAAGGAGCAGGGCACGCACCAGGAACTCCTGCACCTTCGCGGTGCCTACTACAAACTCTACACCCTCCAGTTCAGCAAAGAACAGCTGCAACGCGCGTAGGGGGGAATTCGGGAGAAGACCTCGGGGCGCCGCCCCGAACCCCGCTTAGAACCTTCTTTCGGATGAAGGGAAAATTGGATTGCGGGCAATCCAATTTCTAAGAACTCCAAGAACTTCACCGCACAGGGCAACCGGACGCAGAACGTAAAGAATTTTTACGTGCTGCTAATCCGGTTGCCCTGTGCGCTGAAGTTTCGGGCTCTTAGAGCCCGCTCGGAAGGAGGCTCTATGCGGAATTTGAAGCGGAACCGCAAGGTTTCCCGCCTTCCGGTACCCCGCAGGGGCACCGGCGGGCGGGATTTTGCCGGTCACTGAATTGCCTGCATTCGCAAAAACAGCCCTCCTGCGTAACGGAAAGGCTGTTTTATCAGCGATTGGTTGTTTTCAAACAACCTTTTAAGTAAAAAATCAATCATAAGAACTGTTCTTGCTATGAATTCAGGCTCGAACAAGCCAGAATCAACCAAAAACTCACATGAAGTCTCTTTTACCCCTCGTTCCCTTTATGATTCCGCAGAATCCGTTCCGCAGAATTGATCAGCTTTTCGCGCAGCCATTCGGGTTCTTCAATGACAAAATCCGCGTTCAGCGTGAAGAGCGTTCCGACGAATTTTTCGACGCTGTGAAACTCGCAGTAGTAGCGGTTTTGCCCGGCGCGGGAGACGATATAGGGGGCGAGTTCGACTGCGGACAGGCGACCGGGCAGCGTCAGCGTTGCGGAATAAGGGATTTGCATCTGGATGATGGTCTCATCCGCTCCGTATTCCTCGCTGTTTTTCACGGCTGAAATTTCCGGGATATAGGATTCGTCGTTATCCGAGGTGATGACCATCGGCAGGGTATAGTCTGCGGTGTAGTAGAAGCCCCGGCGGGCGTTATTGTAGGCGATCGGCGCGCCGAGCTCCCGGCGCAGGTAGTCGATGTCCCGTTGTGCCTGCCGATGCGACATGCCGAAACGCTCTGCCATGCGCTGGGCGTTCGGGTAGCTTTTGGTCAGCAGCTTTTTATGGAGCCACTGAATCCTTGTGGATGCCGCCGTCATGAGTCGGACTCCTGTTTGTTGGCGGCTCCGCTCTCGCTGCTGTCTGCGGTCGGGTCGGTTGATTCCGGGGCATCGTTCAGGAGCGCGTAGAGACGCAGTGCCGCGGTCAGCGTACAGCCGAGGACCGCGAAGGCAGACGCGAGGTAGTCGGTTCCCTTGAGGATGCCGACGAAGTAGGCTGCCGGAACTGCGGGGATCGAAAGTGCGCCGGCTGCGACGGTACAGGAAAGCAGCATCAGGTAGGCGCGCGGGAGTGCGGTACCGAGTTGGTAGCGGATTTCTCCGGTGAAGGTAATCATTGCCGCGAGCAGCCCGAGCATGAGAACGACCTTGCATGGGGCATTCATTTCGAGCGACCGGTCAAAATAATGCGCGGCGCAAAGGAAGATCAGCGCGAAAATCGGTGTAAAGCCGAGCAGGACCGACAGGTTTCGCACGGATTCCTGCCGCAGGTCGCAGAAGGCGACCGTCAGCGCATAGGCGGTTGCGGCGAGGGAGAGAATCAGCGCGACGACCCGGGTCCAATCCAGCCCGTTGCGGACGGTTGAGATGCCGAGGAAGATTGCGCAGAACAGAAAGCCGACGGCGCTGGTCAGGGACGCGATCGGTGCGGGCAGCGAATCGGTTTTCAGGGTTTTGCGGGGGATGCGGACCGTGAGCACGGTCCCGGCGACGGCGGCAAGTGCAGCGAAGACACCGGCGATGACCGGCAGGACTGCGCCCCTGCGAAAGTAGTTGGTCTCCGGGGCGTCATACTGCGTGAAGAACGCAACGGTCATCAGGGCTGCCGCGAGCAGGGCAGGGACCAGGACGCAGAGGGGGAGGTATCGCCGCAGGCGCCCACCCGAAAGAGGCAGTGATTGATCCATATGGTTTCCTTCCTTATTTAGTTTAATATAGTTGCGCGGCAGGTGCTCTCGGCACCGCGCGTGTTTTTCGGCTGATATTAACTCTATTATATCGCAAAAATGTGAACGCAATGTTACAATCTGCAAAGAACCAAAAAGTTTTTCGGGGGGTGATGGTTTGGGGAAGACCTCGGGGCGCCGCCCCGAACCCCGCTTAGGGGCTTCTTTCGGAGAAGCCCCTAAGAACCCAAGAACTTCACCGCAAAGGGCAACCGGACGCAGAATATAAGGATTTTTTATGTGCTGTTGTCCGGTTGCCCTGTGCGGTGAAGTTGCGGGCTCTGGGAGCCCGCCCGGAAGAGGCTCTACGCGGGATTTGAAGCGGTGCCTCGGGGGTCCCGCCATTGCTTCGCTCGGCGGAGGATGGGCGGTGTTAAGGGTATGAGATGCGGCTTGTTCGCCTTGTAGGGAACGACCCATGTGTCGTTCCGCTTTTTTGATTGGCGTAGAGGAAATGCAGACATTCACTATCTGGACGGAAGCAAATTGTGTAAATTGTGCGATTTTCCCGAAAAAATAATCCGGCGCAAGCCCTCTTTCGCCTCAAAACCGGCAATTTCGAGTAAAAATTGTGTAAGATGTCTAAACAATCAAAAATAATACATGGAAAATTCTATGTTTAGACGGCAAAGTTCTGCTTGCAAAAACCGGGTTTTTCTGATATAATATAAAGGCTTGATATGCGATGAAACGAAAGGTTGCCTCTGCGGGACGCCGGAGAGGGGAATTTTCGTGGAGTATGTCCGTGAAAAACGGGCGAGAGGGTTGTCCGGATGCACAGAAGGCGCGAACGCGCGCCGGTTTCCGGTGTTGCTTTTTCTCCGGAATTTGTTCCTGTCAGATGCTGATGGCGGGGCAAACTCCGTATTTTCAGAGGAAACAGGAAACACACGGAACGGTGTTGAAGGAAATGCCCACCGAGGAAAATCGCAGACCGCTGCCGGACTCTTACCACTCTATTATAAAGGCGGCACGGCAAGTGAAAATCTGAGAAGGAGGCAAAACAAAATGGCAATCAAAGAGAAGATCAGAGTCAGACTCAAGAGCTACGACCACGTTCTGGTTGACACCGCAGCGAAGAAGATCGTTGAGGTCGCTACCAGAAACGGCGCCGAGGTTTCCGGTCCGATCCCGCTGCCCACCGAGAAGGAGATCGTTACCATCCTTCGCGCAGTCCACAAGTACAAGGACAGCCGTGAGCAGTTCGAGTATCGCACCCACAAGAGACTGATCGACATCATCAAGCCGTCGCAGAAGGTTGTGGACGCGCTGATGAACATCGAACTTCCCGCAGGCGTTGAGATCGAAGTGAAACTGTAATCAAGCAGCTTCGGTCCAAGCCACACAAAGACAACAGCCGAGATCCGGAAACGGAGCGTTCGGTAACTTTGTAAGTCATGTTGGCACGAAATGTGTCAACCAATAATTTACAGGAGGATTTCCAAAATGAAAAAGGGAATGATCGGTAAGAAGATCGGCATGACACAGGTTTTCGATGAAAAAGGAAACGTCATCCCGGTTACCGTTATCGAGGTTGGCCCGTGCGTCGTCGCACAAAAGAAGACCGTTGAGAAGGACGGCTACAACGCCCTGCAGCTTGGCTTTATGGATGTCAAGAAGAAGCACCTGACCAAAGCGGATCAGGGTCACTTCGAAAAGGCAGGCGTTCCGATGAAGAAGCACCTCAAAGAGTTCCGGCTCGATGACTGCTCCGCTGAGGTTGGCTCGGTCATTACCGTCGATACCTTCGCCGCCGGCGAGAAGGTCGACGTAACAGGTATGACCAAGGGCCGCGGATACAGCGGTGCCGTGAAGCGCTGGAATCACCACACGCTGTGCTCGACGCACGGTGTCGGTCCGATTCACCGTCAGGTTGGATCGATGGGCGCAAACTCCACCCCGTCCCGCGTATATAAGAACAAGAAAATGGCAGGACAGTACGGTAATGAGCAGGTGACTGTTCAGAACCTGCTGGTTGTAAAGATTGACAGCGAAAAGAACCTGATTGCCATCAAGGGCGCCGTTCCGGGCGCGAAGGACGGCATCGTGTTCATTCGTGATTCTGTGAAAGCCTGAGCGGAAGGAGGATAACAACAATGCCAGTCGTAAAAATCGTTAATATGTCCGGCAAGGAAGTCGGAGACATCACGCTGAGTGACAAGCTGTTCGGCGCAGATGTGAACGGCGCTGTTCTCCATGCCGCAGTCAGAGCGTATCTGATGAACCAGAGACAGGGCACGCAGTCGACCCTGACCCGCACTGAGGTGTCGGGCGGCGGCAAGAAGCCCTGGAGACAGAAGGGAACCGGCAGAGCACGTCAGGGCTCGACCCGTTCTCCTCAGTGGACGCACGGCGGCGTCGCACTCGGCCCGAAGCCGAGAGATTACCGCCTCGACCTCAACAAGAAGGCCCGCCGGCTTGCGCTGTTCTCGGCGCTGTCCGACAAGGTTGCAAACGGCAACCTGGTGATTCTTGACAAGCTCGCGATCGAGGGTGAGAAGCCGTCTACCAAGACGATGGTCACCATGTTCAAGACCCTGGGCTTTGAGAAGACCTACACCAAGACCTACAAGACCATCGCAATGGAAGATGGCAAGCCGGTCTACGGCACCGCGGAAAAGACCGCAACCAAGCCCGAGAGCGCACTGGTGGTGCTGGACCTGGTTGACAAGAAGGTCATCAAGAGCTGCGACAATATCCCGCAGGTCAAGACCACCCAGTGGAACACGCTCAACGTCTACGACGTGCTGAACGCAGAGAAGCTGGTTATGACTGCTGAAGCAGTGAAGAAGCTTGAGGAGGTGTACGCATAATGAAATCGGCACACGATATTATCATCAGACCGGTGATCACCGAAGCCGCTATGGATATGCTGCCCGCCAAGAAGTATGTCTTCGAGGTCGCAAGCGATGCAAACAAGGCGGAGATCGCCAAGGCGGTTGAGGAAGTGTTCGCGGCAAGCAAGATCAAGGTCGCGGCAGTCCGCACCATCAACATGAAGAAGAAGCCCAAGAGACTCGGTGTTCACTCCGGTTATACCTCGGAGTGGAAAAAGGCGATCGTTACCCTGACGCCTGATTCCGGCGAGATCGAGTTCTTCGAAGGCCTTAACTAAGAGTAGGAGGGAATAGGAATGCCTACAGTTAAGTATAAACCCACAACTCCCGGCAGAAGAAATATGACCGTTCCTTCTTTCGAGGAGATCACAAAATTCTCTCCTGAGAAAAGCCTGATCGTTACCAAGAAGAAGCACGCCGGACGCAACAGCTACGGTCGCATCACCGTCCGTCACAGAGGCGGCGGAAACAAGGTCAAGTACCGCATCATCGACTTCAAGCGTCAGAATGCGAACGCAAGCACGGTCCTGGGCATCGAGTATGACCCGAACCGCACCGCGTATATCGCACTGCTGCAGGATACCGAAGGCAGCAAGAGCTATATCATTGCGCCGGAAGGTCTGAAGACCGGTGACGTAATCTACTCCAGCTCGGAAGCGGATATTAAGCCGGGCAACACCCTGCCGATCGCAAACATCCCGGTCGGTACCGTGATCAATAACATCGAAGTCTATCCGGGCAAGGGCGCACAGCTCGTCCGCTCCGCAGGCGCGATGGCACAGCTGGTTTCCAAGGAAGCCAACGGCATGGCACAGATTCGTCTGCCCTCCGGTGAAGTTCGCTTCATCCGTCTGGATTGCAAGGCAACCATCGGCCAGGTTGGCAACGTCGAGCATGACACCGTGAAGGTCGGTAAGGCCGGTAAGACCCGTCATAAGGGCTTCCGTCCGACGGTCCGCGGCTCGGTCATGAACCCCTGCGATCACCCG
>USMO01000010.1 GCA_900555785.1 uncultured Eubacteriales bacterium
CTCCGTTCGCCATGCCTGCAAATCCTCGTTGAAATCCTTGTGTTCCGGTGACAGGCGGTAAACCGATAAGGACGGATACCGTTCTTTCAGTTCTTTTGCGATTCGTAGACAAGCGCGGTTTCCTGCGTCATCGTTGTCCAAGCACAGGATAATTTTCCGCAGATGGTCGTTCTGCTCTATCATCTGCTTTGCCGCAATCGGGGCAACCGAGCAGAGCGCGACATAGCTATCCTGTTGCCAATCCTGCGGGTACATCGTGATATACGACATGAGGTCTATCGGCGCTTCAAAAACGAACAGGCGCTCGGATGTTCCCGACCAGTGAAAACTGTATTGCGGAGCACTTCCGTCCGCGTTGCACTTGAAACTGCTTCCGGTGCTTGTCCCCCGCTTGTGCGCATGACGGGCAGTCCCTCTCTCATCGTAGCCGACAAATACGCAGTTGTGGTAGGTTGCTTCTTCGTAAAGCAGCTTCGCGTGCGTAAATGCGCGGATGACATCCCGGTCAATCCCGCGCTGTTTCATGAGGTAAGCATAAATCCGGTGCATATCCGAATTGGCGGGTGGCAGGGTGAACGGCTTTTGTTCCTTTTTCTTTTCCTGCTTCTGCTGATTGATAACCGCCACCCCAACATCCGCGCCGAGCAAAAAGCGAACCGCTGACGGATAGTCCGGACAATCAAAAAAGCGGCGTGCAAAATCAATCGCATCGCCGCCTTCGCGCGTATATTGGTTGTACCATAGGTTGCCCTGAACGGAAACTTTCTCACATCCGTTCATCCAGACAACACTCCTGCCCTCGCGCTTGAGATCATACCCCTGCCGCCGCAAGAACTCCGCAAGATCGGTCGCCCGTGCCTGCTCCCGCTCGGCGGGGGTGAAGTTGATATATGTGGTTGACATTTTTCTGTTCTCCTTTTTCTATACCTCAAATTAGTCAAGCGAATTACCTCAAATCAGTCAAGTTTATTGTCTCAAATCAATCAGATTAGTCCCCGCAAATTACGCAAATTCCCTTGACATTTTCTTGTTTTTGGGGTATAATAGGAATATCCGTATAACCTGGAGGTTTTCTATGGATTATAAAAAACGAATTATTGACGATCAGTTGGACCTGAAACTGGAATCATTCGGAGCCACCTTAATTGTAGGTCCGAAGGGCTGCGGAAAAACAACCTCGGCAAAGCAAAAGGCAAAAAGTTTTTTGGAATTTCAAGATGAAGAGCAACGCGAAAATTTGCTTGCGGTCGCCAATACCGCGCCGTCCAAGCTGTTGATTGGTGACAAACCGCGATTGTTTGACGAATGGCAGGATGCCCCAAAGCTTTGGGGAACTATCCGGAAATCTGTCGATGATACCGGCAAAAACGGGTTGTACATTCTCACCGGCTCATCCTCAAAGGATATTGCAAAGCCGCATACCGGAACTCTGCGGATCAGCCAATTGAAAATGTATCCGATGAGCCTTTATGAAAGTGAGGAATCCAACGGCAGTGTTTCTTTATTGGAACTGTTCAATCATCCCGACCAATTTGACGGTTGCGTTTCCGGTCTGACCATTGACGGTTTAATTTTTGCAATCTGTCGCGGCGGATGGCCCAAAAGCCTGATGAACCCAACCGAGCGCTCCAAACTGGAGGTTGCCAAAGACTTATACAGACAAACATATTCCGTTGATATCAGTAGCATTGATACCGTTCGGCGAAATCCTCGATGGGCACAAGCTATTTTACAGTCTTACAGCCGCAACATCTGTACGCTTGCAGAATCCAAGACCATTTTGGGCGATGTCCGTGCAAATTTTGACATCAGTCATACGACCTTCTTTGAGTATGTTCAGGCGCTTGAAAGGCTTTATATCGTCGAAGACATTGACGCATGGTGTCCCGCCATCCGATCCAAAACGGTTATCCGTTCCTCTAAAAAGCGGAACCTAATTGACCCATCCATTGCCGTTGCCGCGATGGGATTGTCACCCGAATATTTCAACACAGATTTCAAAACGCTTGGATTTCTGTTTGAGTCCATTTGCTTGCGCGATCTCAAAATCTATTCCTCCAGTCTTGACGGTGACATTTGTTACTACCATGATCGCTATGGGTTGGAAGCTGACGGTGTTCTGCATCTCAATGACGGTCGCTATGCCCTGATTGAATTCAAGCTCGGCTCTCACGAAATTGATGACGGGGCAAAGCATCTGAACGAGATTGAGCGACTGATTCGGGAATACAATGCGACAGAAAAGCAATGCCCGATACGGTTGCCTGATTTGAAAATGATTATCACCGGGACACAGTACGGATATCGTCGGGATGACGGAGTATTCGTGATTCCGATTGGATGTCTGAAAAACTAACAAAAATGAGCCTCTTTTGAGATTGCATTCAAAAGAGGCTCCTACTCTAATTTCATCCCCTGCGCCAATTTCTTTTCATCTATCTGCCGCCGCTGTTTGCGGTCGATCTTGGTGATTTTGTGGCGGTCGGTATCCTCGTAAAGAAGTTGGGCAAGGGATGCAAACAGGCGGGCAACGGTGGTTGCAATCACGGTATGGTTATGGTTCGCATTATAATTTGCCTTATTATAATTTGCCTTATGTTTTCCCGGATTGTAATTTCCTGTTCCCGTCTGTTCCGCTTCTTCCCCGCCGTGCTTTTCCTGCACTACCCCTTCTGGCAAGTCGGCAAAGGCAAGATTTTCGGCTTCTTGGAGAATCATATTTTTGATTGTCCGGAACTCCGGATTATCTGTCAGCGGAACGCGTTCCGGCATCTCGTCTTTGTAAAAGCGGATGCCGGATTCTTTTTGTTCGTACCAGAGGTTGTACAGTTCCGCAATGCGCGGGTCTTTGGCAAATTCCGTCACGGTTGCGTCCACAAGGCGTTTGAGTTCCGGTTTCAGGTAGCCGTATTGCTTTTTCCCTGTTGTTGTGGAGATCTGCCGCGACAGTTGCAGCAGCAGGTTTTCGATTGTCTTGTTTTCGTAAGTGCCGGCGTTGATTGCCCCGATGATCTCCCGCATCCGCTCGCGGCTCTCCTGCCGCAGGGCGTTTCTTGCATTTGTATAGCTGTCATAAATATTGCACCAATCCTGCGCGAAGATGCTTTTGGCAAAGGACGAACGCAGCTTCTCGATACCCTTTTCGGAAAGGTAGCCCTCCTTTTCGTCCTCGCTCCAGACCATCAAATGCACATGGGGATGGTGCTTTTCATTATGGAACGCCGCATACCACCGGAGATTTCCCTGTGGAATGTGGAGCTGCTCCGCAATCTCCGAGCGTTCCGAACGAAGGAAATCCCGCCAACATGTGGCGGTGTCAAAGCCGAGGCGTTCGGCATCCTCCCGTGACAGGGAGAGGATAACCGTCCAAAGGTTGCCTTGATACAAGTTTAGTTCTCTTGAAAGTTGCCGCAGATTTATCTCTACTCCCTCATCCGAGAACAGCCCCTGACTGCGCGGGCGGGTGGCAATATAATCCGCGTAAGTCTTTTGCTCCTGCGGTAACTTCTCCACGCCCTCCCGTGTGGCGATATATGTTGCATACCCGCCCGCTTTCCGCTTCCTGGTCGGCTTCAGATACCGGAATTTCGTTATCAGCTTTGCCAATTGACCGCATCCTCCATGGAAAAGGTCCCGTTCAGGCGCTTGACCTCTTTGACGCACTCCCCGCGCAGGCGCTCCAATGTCAGCTTGTCAATTTCCTGCGTTGCCGCAACAATGTTCATCAGCATTGCCATCTCAACCGACAGCTTGAACAGCATGGACGCGTGACGGTGGTCACTTTCGGCAACGATGCCTTTCATAGTTGACAGGAATGCGCCCGGCAAAAAGGCGGTGTTCTCCCCCGCGCTGAGGTAGCCGAGGTAGGCAAGCACCGCCTTTTCAATAAATTCGGACAGGCTCCCGCAATCGTCCTGCGCGGAGGCTGTCCGTACCTTTTCCATTGTCTCCGGTTTCAGCCACAGCGCAAACCGGATTTTGTCTTTTACTGCTTTCATAGTCCTCTCTTTCCGACATCGTTCCGACCCCGTAACAGAACGGTTTCCGACATCGCGGCACGACATCGCAGAGACTTCTGCAAACTGCCGAAACCGCCCCGAAAACCGCCCTTCCGCTCGGCTTTGCCGAACGGTGTGACCCCGCCGCGGACGCGCACGACCCCGCGGCTTTCTCCTGCTTACGCATGAGAACGAATCATGCCGAACGGAGCTGTTTCTCTTTTACATCTGCGTCCCCTGCGGTTTCAGAATCAGGCGTTCCAGTTCCTTTGCCGCGATGCTGAGGGTCTGTTCATGCCGCTTCACGATGCGTATTTCACGCTCGGGGAGCGACTTTTCGGTTTCGATGACGAAAACGCCCTCCACGCCCTGAAGAAATTCCCTTGGGATAAACCCGATGCCGAGGTCGGCTTTGACCATCGGCAGAATCTGGTCTGCCGTTGCCGCTTCGGTTTCGGGATGGTAGTGCAGTCCCTCCTCTGCAAAAAAATCCGAATACAGCTCAAAGGATTTGGTCTGCGTTCCAAGCGAGATCATGGGGTAGCTGAGCAGTTCCGCGAAGCTGACCTTCTCCCCCAACAGTTCCGAAAATGCGGCACTGCAGACCGCGACCTCATGGAATTTCTGCACGGTCACTTCCTCAATCATGGCAGACGGCAGAGTCGGAGTGGTCACAACGGCAATATCCGCAATGCCGTTTTTGATGGCGTCCACCGCCTGCGGGGTGGAATGGTTGCTGATTTTGAGTCGGATGCCGGGGTAGAGCGTGCGGTACTGCTTCAGAACGGGGAGCAGGACGCAATGCAGGGCGACCTCGCTTGCCGCAACAAAGACCGTCCCCTTTTCCAGATTGCGGCTCTCGATAATCTCTGCCTCCCCTGCTTCGATGTTCTCAAACGCGATGCGGATATGCCCGAACAACCGCTCCCCCTCGGGGGTCAGCTTCATGCCGCGGTTGTTTCGGATGAACAGCGGACACCCCAGTTCACTCTCCAGCGTTTTAATGGCGCGGGTCAGGTTGGGTTGGTTGTTGAGCAGAATTTTTGCCGCCTGCGTGATGTTCCCGTATTTCGCTACATAATAAAAAATCCTGTAATAATCATAACTGATGTACATCCCGTTTTCTCCTTCTGTAATTCATTTTTAACATGGCAACCATATAAATAAAAGATTTTACATATATCAGCACATGGAGTATACTATACGCGTACAGAAAAGTCAAGTGCAATTCTGTAACTTTTTCAGACAGGAGAAGGTACAAACAAATGAAAAGCACAATCATCTGCATCGGAAGGCAGTACGGAAGCGGCGGGCGCGAGATCGGCGAGAAGCTGGCAGGACGGCTCGGTGTGGTTTGCTACGACAAGCTTCTGATCTCCCGGGCGGCGCGCGAAACGGGGATGTCCCCGGAGACCGTGGCAGCCGATGAGGAAAAGCCGATCGGGCTTTCGCTCGCGGTATCGGGTAACCCGTTTGCGGACACCGCAACGATGGGCGAGACGTTCTACTCCGAAAAGCAGCGCGTGTTTGAGGCAGAGAGCAAGACAATTCTCGAGCTTGCGGAAAAAGGTCCATGCGTCATCATCGGGCGTTGCGCATCCTCCATCCTGCGGGGCACAGGCTACGATGTGCTTTCGGTCTTTGTTTATGCGGACATGGAAGATCGTGCGGAGCGGATTGCCGAGCGGTGCGGCATCGGCACGAAGGCGGCAATGCGCAAAGCGGAAAAGGTGGATCGGATGCGCAAAAAATACTTTGATTTCTATTCCGACACGCCGTGGGGCGATGTTGCAAGCTATGATCTGATGGTTTCTTCGAGCCGCTACGGAATCGATGGTACGGCGGATGTGATTGCGAAAGCGGTCACCGACAAAATGTGAGGTGTTTGAAATGGAACTTGCTTTGGAACTGATTACGGATATTTGCATTGACATCGGAATGGCGATTCTGCTTTTCACCCTGATCCGCAAAAGCGGCAAACGGATTCCCGGCGCGCGGCTGCTCTCCGCAACCGTCGGGCTTGGGTTTGTGTTCGGAACCATTGCCGCAGGGATGCGCGGGATTAACGCGTTCGTTATTCCCGATGCGCTCGGGTTCATTCTTTCCTACTCGGCGTTCCTCTTTACCTTCCCCGGTAAAAAATCGGAGGGCAGCGGCAAATGAACAAGGATCTGACGGTCGGAAAACCGGAAAGCGTCCTGTGCAGGTTTTGCCTTCCCCTGTTCGGCAGCATCATCTTTCAGCAGCTTTATAACATTGCCGACAGCTTTGTCGCGGGCAAATTCATCGGCGACAATGCGTTGGCTGCGGTTGGAAACAGTTATGAAATTACGCTGATCTTCATTGCGTTCGCGTTCGGTTGCAACATCGGTTGCTCGGTTCTGGCGGCACAGCTGTTCGGCGCAAAGCGGTACAAAGATCTCAAAACCGCAGTTTACACATCGCTGATTTCCAGCGCGGTTATCTGCGCAGTTCTGATGGCGGTCGGCATGATCTTTTGCAACGGGCTGTTGCATCTGATTAAAACCCCCGATGCGGTTTTTGCAGATTCCAAACTCTACCTGGACATTTACATCCTCGGTCTGCCCTTCGTTTTCCTTTATAATGTCGCAACCGGCATCTTCTCGGCGCTTGGCGACTCCAAAACACCTTTTCTCTTCCTTGCCTGCTCGTCGCTCTCCAACATCGGCGTGGACATCCTCTTTGTCACCGCATTCGATATGGGCGTGGCGGGCGTTGCATGGGCAACCTTCCTCTGCCAGGGCATCAGCTGCGTGCTGGCGCTGGTGGTGGTCTTTCGCAGATTCCGCAAAATCCGGACGGAAGGAAGGGTACAGGTCTTTTCCTGGCAGCTGTTCGGCAGCTTTGCGGTTGTCGCGGTGCCAAGCATCCTGCAGCAGAGCTTCATCTCGGTTGGCAACATCGTGATTCAGAGCGTCATCAACGGATTCGGTCCGGCTGTCATGGCGGGCTACTCCGCCTCGGTCAAGCTGAACAACATGGTCATCACCTCTCTGACCACGCTCGGAAACGGTATTTCCAACTTCACGGCGCAGAACCTCGGCGCGGCGAAATACGACCGCATCAAGGCGGGCTTCCGCGCGGGGCTGAAGTTGGTCTGGGCGCTCTGCATCCCGTTGGTTCTGCTTTATGAATTTGCGGGAAAATGGCTTGTGTACATCTTTTTGGAAAGTCCAACGGGCGCGGCAATGGACACGGGCGTACTCTTTTTGCGCATCGTTTCGCCGTTCTACTTTGTGGTGGCGGCAAAGCTGGTGTCCGACGGCATTCTGCGCGGCGCGGGCATGATGAAGAAATTCATGGTCGCAACCTTTACCGATCTGGTTCTGCGCGTGGCGCTGGCGGAAATCCTTTCGCGCACCGCTCTCGACACCACGGGCATCTGGCTCTCGTGGCCGATCGGATGGACGATTGCGGCAATCCTTTCCATTCTATTCTATGTAACCGTCAAATGGGGACAAAAGCAACAGAGAACAGGAGAATTGGCATATGAACAGCAGTGAATTTTTGAGCCGCATCCGCTACAGCGGCTATCTCGGGCGTGTAATGAGCGCCGAGGACGCGGCAACCTTCATCCGCCCCGGCATGGTACTGGGGGTCAGCGGTTTTACCATCGCCGGCTACCCGAAAGCAGTTGCGGGTGTCCTTGCCGACCGGGCGCGGAAGGGCGAAAAACTTGACCTGACCGTGTATTCCGGCGCGTCTCTCGGCGAGGAATTCGACGGCGAATTGGCGCGGGTCGGCGCTTTCCGGGCACGGATGCCCTACCAGACCAACAAGGATCTGCGGAACGCGATCAATGCGGGCGAGGTCTCCTACCATGACGTGCCACTCGGGCAGATGCCCGTTTGGGTCAAGAACAAGTTCCTGCGCCCGGTGGATGTGGCGATTATCGAAGCAACCGCCATTGACGAGAACGGCAACATCATCCCCACAACCTCGGTCGGCACCTCCAACATCTACGCGGAATGCGCCAAACAGGTCATCATCGAGGTCAACACCTATGTCCCCGCCTGCATGGAGGGGGTGCACGATGTCTACTCCCCTGCCCGCCCGCCGCACACCAAGCCGATTCCGATTGAGCGGGTCGGTGACCGCATCGGAACACCCTACATCAAGGTAGACCCCGCAAAGGTGGTTGCCGTGGTGGAGAGCAACATTCCCGATAACGGGCGCATCGTCTCCCCCGTGGATGACGAATTCCGTCAGATGGCGGCAAATCTGATTGACTTCCTGCACAGCGAGGTCAAGGCAGACCGCCTCTGCAACCCGCTCCCGCCGCTTCAGGCAGGCGTGGGCAGCGTTTCCAACGCCGTGCTGGAAGGATTGGCGCAGTCGGATTTCGGGCACCTGACGGTCTATTCCGAAGTGTTGCAGAACTCCATGTTTGATCTGATTGACGCAGGCAAGGTCGACTTTGCTTCGGGCACATCGCTGACCATCTCGGCAGACCGCCGCGACAGCTTCTTCCGCGATTTCGAGCGCTACCGCGATAAAATCATCCTGCGCCCGCAGGAGATCAGCAACCATCCCGAAATCATCCGCCGTCTCGGCGTCATTGCGGTCAACACGGTGATCGAAGCCGATCTCTACGGCAACACCAATTCCTCTTACATCGACGGCTCGCGCCTGATGAACGGTGTGGGCGGTTCGGGCGACTACTGCCAGAACGCGGGGCTTTCGATCTTCATCACGAAGTCGACCGCGAAGAACGGCACGCTCTCCTGCATCGTTCCGCACGTCAGCCACGTGGATCACACCATTCATGAAATTCACGCGCTGATTACCGAACAGGGCGTTGCGGATCTGCGCGGGTTAGACCCTATAGACCGTGCAAACTGTATCATCGAGAACTGCGCGCATCCCAAATTCCGCCCCGCCCTGCGGGAATACCTCAAAAATGCGACCGAATCCTGTGCGCACCGCGGAAATCCGATTGATCTGCGCGCGGCGCTGGATTTCAATAAGTACCTCCAATAATTATCAAATACAGAATTCTGAAAGGAAGCGGAAAAAATGGACGAACAGGTTGTAACTATGATCAATGAAATGGTAGCAAAGGCAAGAGCCGCGCAGAAGGAGTTTGAATCCTTCTCGCAGGAAAAGACCGATGAGGTCGTCCGCGCCATTGGCAAGGTGGTCTATGACCGCGCCGAGGAACTGGCAAGAATGGCTTGCGAAGAGAGCGGCATGGGCGTTTATGCCGATAAGGTTGCCAAGTGCCACGGCAAGTCCAAGTGCATTTGGAACAGCCTCAAGGGCAAGAAATCGGTCGGCATCATCGGCGAGGACAAGGAGATCGGCATCATCCGCGTTGCCAAAGCAAAAGGCGTGGTCGGCTCGGTGACCCCCGTGACCAACCCGGTTGTGACCCCGATGTGCAACGCGATGTTCGCGCTCAAGGGACAGAACGCCATTATCGTAGCGCCCCACCCGAGAACGCAGAACGTCAACAAGTATGTGGTGGATCTGTTCCGTGCGGAACTTGCAAAGCTCGGCGCGCCGGTTGATCTGATTCAGACCGTTGAGAAATCCTCCATCGATGCCACCAATGCCCTGATGCAGAGCGTGGACGTTGTGGTTGCAACCGGCGGCGCGGGCATGGTCAAGTCGGCATATTCGAGCGGCAAGCCGGCTCTGGGCGTCGGACCCGGCAACGTGCAGGTCATTGTGGATCGCGGCGTGGAGTTGGAAGAAGCCATTCCGAAGATCATCAGCGGCAGAATCTTCGACAACGGCATCATCTGCTCGGGTGAGCAGTGCGTTCTGCTGCCGAAGGAATCCTTCGACCGCGCAATCGATATTTTCAAACAGAATCATGTGTTCTACGTTGAGGACGCCGACACAGCCAAGAAGTTTGCTGACGCCATCTTCCCGGACAACGGTCCGATCAACCGTCGGGTTGTCGGTCAGAGCGTGCAGACCATCGCAGCCTTAGCAGGCGTCGAAGTTCCTGCCGACACCAAGATGATTCTCATCAAGGCAAGAAGCATCGGGCGCGGAGAGCCACTCTGCCGCGAAAAGATGTGCCCTGTCATGATTACGGCGGCATACGATACCTTTGAGGATGCCGTGAGAATGGCGCAGACCGACCTCGACTACGAGGGCAAAGGGCACACCGCCTCCCTCCACAGCCACGATATGGAGCATATCAAGTATGCAGGAGAGAAGCTGACCGTCAGCCGCCTGATTGTCAACCAGTCGTCCTCCACGGGCGCGGGCGGAAGCCTTTACAACGGCTTTGCGCCGACCACCACGCTGGGCTGCGGCTCCTGGGGAAACAACAGCATTTCCGAGAACCTGAATTACACGCATCTGATCAACGTTTCTCAGATCGGTCTTTACAACAAGGACGCAAAGATCCCGACCGATGAGGAAATCTGGAACTGAGGAGGCATTCGCCATGGAACAGATCATTTTCCGCCCGAAGCTGTACAAATTCGATGATACCAAGTCCTTTGCAGAGGCGTTTCACCTCGGCAAGCACGATTTGGTTCTGACCAACCGCTATATCTTCGACCCGTATTTCGATGGCAACCCCTACGGCGCACAGCTGATTTATCAGGAAGAATTCGGCGGCGGAGAGCCGACCGACACCATGGTCGACGACATCATCAAAGCGGCGGCGGGCAAGGAATACGACCGAGTGATCGCCATCGGTGGCGGCACGGTGATCGACATTGCAAAGGTGCTGTCGGTCTCGGGCGGCAAGCCCGTGGATGAGCTCTACGAGCACAAAGACGAACTGAAAAAGGAACATCCGTTGGTGATTATTCCGACCACCTGCGGCACGGGCAGCGAGGTAACCGATATTGCCATCATCAACCGCACGCGCCTCGGCGTGAAGATGGGACTGACGGGCGAGCCGCTCTATGCGGACTATGCCGTGCTGATTCCCGAGCTGTTGAAGAAGTTGCCGCTGAAGGTCTTTGCAACCAGTTCCATCGACGCACTGGTTCACGCGGTGGAGTCCTCCCTCTCCCCCAAGGCGACCGCTTATACCAAGCTGATGGGCTATAAGGCAATTGAAATGATCATCGGCGGTTACCGGAAACTGGCGCAGGACGGCATGGAACAACTTCCCGCACTGATGGAAACCTTCCTGATTGCCTCCAACATGGCGGGCTTTGCCTTCGGTACGGCGGGATGCGCCGCAGTCCATGCGCTCAGCTATCCGCTCGGCGGCACTTACCATGTCCCGCACGGCGAGAGCAACTACGCGCTCTTTACGGGTGTGCTGAACAAGTACATGGAGAAGAAGTCGGACGGCGAGATTGCGCACCTGAACGCCTACCTCGCCGACCTGCTGGAATGCGACACACCGGATGTTTATACCGAGCTAGAGAACCTGCTCAATCGGATTCTGCCGAAGAAGCCGCTTCACGAATACGGCGTAACCGACGAGGATGTCGTCACCTTTACCGACAGCGTTCTCATCACGCAGGGACGCCTGATGGCAAACAACTTCGTCCCGCTCACCCGCGACGATGTGCTGGATATTTATAAAAAGCTGATGTAACGAACACCGATAGCCCCCAAAGCGCCTGCTTTGGGGGCTTATTCCGAGACATTCCGTGACACAACCGTCACCGAGGTGTCATGAATTCGCTTCTGCTCCCTCTTTCATTTCCAACAATTCATCGTAAATCAGTTTAGCAACCGTTCCCGCTCTGCGCAAGGAACAACTGGTTGTCCGAAGTTTTATACGGATCCTTCAGCACACTTGGGTCGACTACAAGCACACGACCGACCAGATTCTGACCGAGGTGGCTTTCCATTTGCTCCGGTTTCCAAAGGTGGAGATCGTCCCATGCCTTGCGAACCTCATCCACCAACCCGTTTACGATTGCGGGGTGGGAAGTAACACAAAATTCGGAATTGTGGGAGTCCGGCGGAAGGCGGAAGGTCTTTGCCCACTCCTTGTTGGCTTTCGAATACCGCCCATCCCCCTTTCCCTCCCCGACTGTATTTGCCAATACCCACATCACGCGGTCGAAGCCGTATGCGTCCAGAATTGTTTGGAGACATCCCTCCGACAAATGCATTCCGTCAAAATTTTCTGCTATTGTCTTTCGGATGAATTCCGCACACGCCCGATTTGCGCGGTAACTCGCCACCCATAAATCCTTTTCCCGACTCCCCACCGCAAAGGACAGCGAATAGCGGTACACTTCTGTTTCGTCCATCTTTTTCAAAATTCCCCTTTCTTCTTTTTATTATGAGAAACAAAAAAGGCGAATGAGAGCCTTTCATTCGCCGCGCCGCTTGGACGCGAAAAAATTTCTCATTCGCCTGTTTGTGATTCAATTTTTCCTGGTCTGTCGAGTCAAAAATCCGATGACATGAGTTCGCGCCCCACCAAAATCCTGAAAATATCTGCGTTTCGTGATTTTTTTGTCACCGAGCCAAAGTGCCAAAAAGGGGCAAAAAACCGGGTAAAAACCCGGTTTTTGCGAAGAATATCTATTTTATGTTCTTCATATGTGCCACTCACACAATCCGGATATTTTCTACAAAAAGGCATGGCGGGTGTGAACCCATGTCGGAATGGTCATTCAACAAAATCCATGCGTCATATTTTGAATGCGGTCTTTACCATTTCTTTCCCCAAGAACGACCAAACAACTCGCCTCCATTTGACGCAAGTTTTAGAACAGAATATTTTTCTAACAAATTTGATGTTTTTGTGGTGTAAGATCGCGGCTTGTCTAAAGCAATAACCGTTTTCTTGGAATGGCTTCTTTAGACACTTTAAATTCCCACAAGGTATCCGTGGTCAAATAATCACCGTCTCCAGCAGAAACGACATCAGTATATCCGTCTTCTTCAAAAGTAAACCCATCAAGAGTAACTGGTCCATATATTTGCCAAAAGTTCAAAGAGCGGTTTACCATTTCAATTATGTTTCTTACAGTTGCATCATCAGGATTAATATCTTCAACTGGTTTGTAGGATTTAATTCCAGCCCTGCATATATCATCATATCCAGACAATCTCAAAGCAGCTATAATTGACTCCTTATCAAGCCCCCTCAAATGGGAAAGATAATCTAGTGCCTGCGAGGTGTAACCACCTTTCTTGGCTCCAAGCAACGATATTTGAAAAGCCGATTCAGCATTTCTTGTCGTCATGTATCTTGTCAAGTAATCAACTGCAAGCCCAATCAATGCCGGTGAAACATTTTCATTTTCCAGTTCTTTTGTACAAGGAAGTTGTGTAACAACCATATCCCTCGGGTTCAAAAAACCACCTCTTGGTTGCTCTACTTCTCTACATCTTCTAGTTACTGTAACTCCCATAAATAGCCCCTTTCAAAAATAATTTTTTCAATTGATTTACGGCTAAAACTAGTATATCATATAGTTATTACCTTGTCAATATCGTACACCGATGAATAATAGCTTGACTTAATTTGAGGAGAAATTACCTATTACACACATACAAACGACCTAATCAAACCTTTGCAAATTCCATAGAATGGGTGTCGGTACCGTATTTCCATTTGCTTTCACTAACACGCCCGAACGTTCCCCGCGCGAAAGCAGGATTGCCTGAAAGATGAGATTCAGTACCCACGGGCGGATGATATCCCGCTCGGCAAGTTCGGAAAGTCCAACCATTGGCTCGTCTGTCAGTAATTCCTTTGCGGAACGGAACAGTGCGTATGCGTCCGGCTGAATGCCGCAAAGGCGGACAGTTGACAGGTCAGCTTTGCCGTCTCGGAACGCGCCCCGCACCTGCTTCCATAAGGTCTTGTCTGCGGTCAAAAGATACACCGCCGCAAGATGATGTGCGGACGGTCGGTGCTTCTGCCGCCTGATGTAGTTCTGAAAAATCTGCCTGTGCTTCTCCCCTCGAAATTCCATGTTGGTTGCCTCCTATGTTTTATGATTATTTTTTTCGCTACTGCATCTGCATTCCTGAATCCTGCTCCTGCGATTCTTCCTGTTCCATCTCCTGTTCCTCCTCTTGTGCGTCCCGAATCGCCTGCTTTGCCCAATCCGGAATGTACTCATCTTTGAGAATCCCCGCAAAATCCGTGCGGTATAAAAATGACCGCTCGCCGTCATTCAGGAATGTGCCGAAAACTTTTGTTCCCAATGCCCTTGGATAGCAACCGTTCCCGCTCTGCGCAAGGAACAACTGGTTGTCCGAAGTCTTATACGGATCCTTCAGCACGCTTGGGTCGACAACAAGCACGCGACCGACCAGATTCTGACCGAGATGACTTTCCATTTGCTCCGGTTTCCAAAGGTGAAGATCGTCCCATGCCTTGCGGACAGCATTTACCAACCCGTTTACAATTGCGGGGTGGGAAGTGACGCAGAATTCGGAATTGTGGGAATCGGGTGGAATGCGGAAGGTCTTTGCCCACTCCTTGTTGGATTGAGAATACCGTCCATCCCCTTTTCCCTCCCCAACTGTATTCGCCAACACCCACATGACACGGTCAAAACCGTATGCGTTCAGAATTGTCTGGAGACACCCTTCGGACAAATGCATTCCGTCAAAATCCTCTGCTATCGTCTTTCGGATAAATTCCGCGCACGCAAGATTCGCACGGTAGCTATTCACCCATAAATCCTTTTCCCGACTTCCCGCCGCAAAGGACAGCGAATAGCGGTACACTTCTGTTTCGTCCATTTTTTCAAATTTCCCCTTTCTTTTTTTATTTTGAGAAACAAAAAAGGCGAATGAGAGCTTTTCATTCGCCGCGCCGCTTGGACGCGAAAAAAATTTCTCATTCGCCTGTTTGTGATTCGATTTTTTCTTGCCTGTTGGGTCAAAACTTCGATGACTTGAGTTCGCGCCCCACCAAAATCCTGAACATATCCGCGTTTCGTGATTTTTTTGTCACCGTGCCAAAGTGCCAAAAAGGGGCAAAAAACCGGGTAAAAACCCGGTTTTTGCGAAGAATATCCATTTTATGTTCTTCATATGGTGGAGATGATGGGAATCGAACCCATGTCCGAAAACCCCTTGACACAACCTTCTTCGTGGACAGTCTGTTATTTAGGATTCCCGCTCAGGGGCGCGAGCAGACACGCTCCCCCGTTCGGTAGCACTCTTTTGCCTGACCGGTTCGAATGCCAGCCGCCGGTGCAGGTTCACCGCTGATTTGACGCTCGGTCCCAAGCCGCGGTACTCCTGGGAGGAACGGGTGACCCGCAGGTCACAGCACCGCCTTCATTTTACGCTTTCGCGTAAAACTCAGGCAGCCATAGCAACAGTATTGTTGTCGTTTATTATTTGTTTTGGGCAGTTTTCGAGATTACCCGGCTCGCCACGCTTATCATGCCTCAGAATCCCCGTCGAAACCTTTACACCCCCATGCTCCGATTCTGGACCGGTTTTCCCGGTTCCATTCCATTATACACGTTTTTTCCCGGTTTGTCAAGAGAAAACTGCGGGAAAATAGTGACGGATTCCCTCTGCCACGCCAAGATCGGTGGTTGCGCGGTAGGTCGCGAGCGCCTCCAGCTCCTCCGGTGACCCCTTCATGCTGACTGATGTCGGCGTAAACCGAAACGCTGCCAGGTCGTTCCGGCTGTCCCCAAAGGCGATGCACTGCTCCCGGTCGATTCCGTACCGGTCGCAAAACTCCTCCAGGATTGCGCCCTTATCCATCCCTTCCGGAAACAGCTCCAGATAGGTCTGCTGGTCGACGGCGTGCAGGTGCGCAGTCGGCTCCCCGTTAATCTCCCGGGCGCCGATTGACAGCTTGGTCAGCGGGTTTCCCTGCAGCATTTCCCGGTATTGCCGCATCAGGTCCTCAATCTCTTCCTCGGAAAAATCGCCTTCATGCTTTGCGAAGTTGACGTGGTAAAACCGCTCCTCGCCCTCCACATTGACCCAGTATTTCCGCACGATTGCCGACCGGTACCATGCCTCGGCTTCTTCGGGGTCCAGCCGGTGCTCACAATGCCGCTCGCCGCGATATGTATAATCCGCGCCGCCAAAAATCGCGCCATCCCACGGGATACCGGTATCCTTCGGTGCAAAGCCCCGCGAGCGTCCGGTATTGAGAATCACCTGATGCCCGACGCGCTGAACTGCCGCCAGGGCATCCCGGGTCTCAGGCGGGATGCTCTTGCCGCCGAGAAAAACGGTGCCGTCGTAATCAAGAAACAGATAGCAGGTCTTGCTGGTATTCATGGGTAGGGTATCCTTTACGATCCTTCGTATTTACGGTCCTTGAGATGGCGGTCAATGTCGCGGTCCGCCTGCCGCTTGGCATCCGATTCCCGCTTGTCATAGAGTTTTTTGCCACGGCAGAGCCCCAACTCCGCTTTGACGTAGCCGCCCGAAAAGTAGAGCGACAGCGGCACGAGCGTGTAGCCTTTCTGCTGAATCAGCCCCTGCAGTTTCATGATTTCACGCCGGTGCATCAGCAGCTTTTTGTCCCGCAGCGGCTCGTGATTGAAGCGGTTGCCCTGCTCATACGGGCTGATGTGGACACCGACGGCGAACAGTTCCCCGCCCGTGACCTCGCAGTAGGAATCCTTGAGGTTGACTCTCCCCTGCCGGATGCTCTTGATTTCGGTCCCGGTCAGGACAACGCCTGCCTCGTATTTTTCCTCCACAAAGTAGTCGTGCCATGCTTTCTTATTCTGCGCAATGGTCTTCTGCGCTTTTTTTGCGTCTCCCATGCTGTCCTCCTTCAGGATTTCCGGTTGTTGAAGAAGATTTCCTCGTCCGGGAAGAACAGATTCCAGAACTTCCTTGCCATGCGGACGATGTAAGCCTCATCCTGGTCGGCATCAACCAGCTCCTTCAGCTCCTCTTTTTCGTCGGTCAGCTGGTTCTTGGTCTGCTCCAGCTCTTCCTTCTGTTTGAGCAGCTCATTGTACCGCATGGCGCTGCCGATGAACACCACGATTGACACGACCACAAGTACCGCGAGGAAGATTCTGACCAGCAGACTCAGACTGAACTGCTTCTTTTTTGTTTTTGCCATCGTACTCCCGCTCCTCTTTTCTTTGCAATTCCTTGAATTTTTGCTCCGTATACCGCACGCGCGCCCGATGCGGCGCCGCCTGCCGGACCCGTCCCGCCGCG
>USMO01000011.1 GCA_900555785.1 uncultured Eubacteriales bacterium
TCGTTCTTTTCCGGTGAAGCGACTGCCAACCGGCGCTTTGCGGACCTTCTGCGCGCCAGCGGCTTTACGGTGACCGTTTTCGAGCCTGCGCCCGGTTTGGAGGGCTTTATGACGCCTGTTCGGGAGACTGTCGGGAAGTACGATCTGATTCTGTATGCTGCCGAGCTGGTCACCAAGTCCAATCAGACCGTTGTGCGCCCCGAATGGAGCAGCCCGATGGGGGCAAACGTGCCGGTCTGGTGTCATTCCGTGCCGACCGTATTCGTGTCGTTCGAAAACCCTTACCATCTAGTCGATGTTCCGCAGGTTCGGACCTTTGTCAACTGCTACGGTGGCAGCGAGCCCTTCCTCCGCGCCGCCCTCTCCAAGCTGATGGGCAAAAGCCGCTTTCTCGGCAAATCACCCGTTGACCCCTTCTGCGGAAAGTGGGAGTGCAAGCATGTGGGGGAGGGGAGAAGACCTCGGGACTCTGTCCCGAACCCTGCTTAGACCCTTCTTAGGAAAGAAGGGTCTAAGGGTCCCAAGAACCTTACCTGAAAAGGGCATACCCCCCAATTTACGAACCGAAAAATTTTTCGGCGTGTGAATTGGGGGGTATGCCCTTTTCAGGTAAGGTCTTTGGATTCCTAAACCTTTCTCCTTAAGAAAGGTTTAGGCGGGGATTGGGGCGGCGCCCCAAGGTCTTTCGAGGTCTATCCCTCACTTCTTCTGCTGGCGGCACCAGACGGACATGACGAGGCGGTGCGGGAGGAGCTTGACGAGGCGGACCTGCGCGCGGATGGAGGCACCGCAGACCGACACGTCGCGACCCTTTTTCATGTCGCGGATAGCGCGGCGAATCACCTGATCGGGGGTAAAGAATTTGTTGTAGTAGGTGATGGTGTCATCCAGCACGGCGCGGTCGAAAAATTCGGTCTTCACCCAGCCCGGGCATACCGCCATGCAGCGGATTCCGCGAGATTTCAGCTCCACGTTCAGCGCGCGGCTGAAGCTGAGTACAAACGCCTTGGTCGCGCCGTAAACCGTGATATACGGCACGGGCTGGAAAGCGGACAGCGAATCCAGCTGATAGATCTGCCCGCCTTTGTGCATGTAAGGCAGCGTCAGATAGGTCATCGCAACGTAGGCTTTGTCGTTCAGATCAATCATGTTCAGCTGCTGCGACAGGTCGATGTCACCAAACGCGCCGAACTTGCCAAACCCGCTGGCGTTGACCAGAACCGCCACGTCGGGGTCCTCCGCTGCCAAAAGGGTCTTGTATTCGTCCAGTGACGCCGGAAGGGTCAGGTCCATCGCAAGCGGACGGATCCGGACCTGCGGAACCAGCGACTGCAGGCTTTCCAGGCGGTCCAACCTGCGGGCAATGACCCAAATTTCGTCAAACGGCGTCTCCTTTGCCAGCTGCAAGACAAACTCCCGCCCCATTCCGGACGACGCACCGGTGATAACCGCAATTTTCATAGTTTTCCCCTCTCCCGCTCCTGCGTAACGACCGCGAAGCAATCTTATTATACCCTACGGCAGGGCGCTTGTCAAGCCCCGAGACCGATTTTGCGGCATGCGATGGAATTTTTTTGAAAAAAGACTTGCAATCCGGCGCCGATTCGTTTATAATAGAAGCAGAAAGAAACAGGACAGGAGGAACAGACCATGAAACGAATCGCGAAACGGTGCCTGATTGTACTTTTGAGCCTTGCCGGTGCGGCGAGCGTCCTTGCATTGGGAACGGTGCTGCTGGTCCGGGCTAACAACCGCGGTCTGACCGGCATCCGGACCAAAACGGCGAAGAACGGGGACGTGACCGCCTATGTCAGCTGCAGCGGGCTAAGCGGCTACAGCGTGCAGGCGGTCGGTCCGGAAACACAGGCGTATAACGGCGAGCGCCCGCTGCCGGTCTCCGTGTTAGGCAGCAACGTTGTCTGCGTTGCCCTGTACGACACCAATGCAGCCGACAGCTTCCTGAAAGCCTACCGCGCGGGGATCCGCTACGAGCTGCCGGGGACCGACCTGTCGTTCCTGTTCGTCTTTCCGGACGATCACGGGGTCTGGGTCTACATCGGCTCCGATGCCCCGCTCCCAGCCGACAGCGTGGTTGTCAAAACGGGGCTGTTCGATTGACATTCATATTAAGAAACGGAGACGCATATGAACCAGTCGACACGAGATTCCATGTATGACCAATTGACACGCAACACGCTGTTTTTGATTCTTCTTCCGATTGTCGGAATCCTTATCGGCTGGTTTGGCTTCATCCGACCGCAATTTGATAACGTGCCGGTTACAAGAGCCGAGGCGCAATCGGTCTCCGGCAGTTTTGAAGAATACGAAGTCTCCAAGAATTACCGCGATCTTGTCTTTTCGGGCGGGACCTCCTACCCGGTCTACCCGCACACCGAAACCGCAGAATTTCAGGACCGGATGAAGTCGCTGGAGAAAGGCACGCACCTGACAATCGCAATTCATCCCAAGAGCGGCTACGTCATCGGGATTCGGACCGACACCGAGGAACTGCTCAATTTTGAAACCTCCCAGCAGGAAATCTATCAGTATGGCAAGGGATATATCTGGATTGGCGCTTTCTTTATTCTGGCATCGTTTCTCGTCACCGGAATCGGCTTTTACGAAAAGGCTGCCAGGAAGAAAGAGGACATG
The DNA here is from genome assembly GCA_900555785.1 of uncultured Eubacteriales bacterium. Classification (GTDB taxonomy): domain Bacteria; phylum Bacillota; class Clostridia; order Oscillospirales; family CAG-272; genus UMGS1865. Next base: position 2,653 of record USMO01000011.1, read on the forward strand.
CGGCAGCGCCTGCAGCGGGCACGGACCAAGAAGAACGCGCAGGGACGGTATACCCCACCCCTGCGGGATGCCGAACCGCTCGGAAAAGGAAAGGTCCTCCTGCGCACCAAAAAGCAGGGCTACACCATCCATTACCGTCGCCTGAAAACCGTAAACGAGCTGGTGGTCAACGGCAAGGTGTATGACGAGATGAAGGCGCTGGTTGAACCGGAGCACAACCTGTGCGCGATGATTGACGGACACTGCATCGAAGCAGGTCAGGACAATGACTTTTTCTGCTACATCCGCTTTGACGGCGAAACCGTTGCCATGAAAAAGCGGTATTTCTGACGGTCCGGCACGGGAATTTGCAGAACCGCGCCAAAAACGACGCAAATAATTGTAAATTTTTCACATATCCCCTTCCAATTTGTTCCGAACTATGCTATAATAGTTCAGATAGAAACCCGAAACAAAAAACGGAGGAAACAGACATGGCAATCAAGATGAGAATTTTATACGCATCGGGAAAGAAAAAGATCCGCAATCTCGCAAACGAGATCAAGGACCACTACTCGCTGGCGTTCAACTCGGTAGACGTCATTCCACCCGCGTATTCCTGCGACAAGGAGCGCATCGTTCTGCTGGCGGTTTCCGCAAAGAAGGACATCAGCGATTCCGTCAGCCTGTTCTGCAAGGAACTGACCAAAGCCCGCGCGCAGAATGTGGCGCTGATCATCGACGGTGACGAAGCGGCGGCAAAGAAGCTGAAGGAGATTCTGACCGAGGCAGGTACCAACGTCATCGAGGAAGTTCTGTACGTAAACGGCGGGTTCCCGATCTTCGGCGAAAAGCTCAAGGAAGAGGAAAAGACAGCAGCCTTCGCGTGGGTCGACCGCGTGATGGAAAGCCTGAAATAAGCAAGACAAAACCTCCGGCGCCAGTCGTGCCGGAGGCTTTTTGATTCCGCTCCCCTGCTTGATTGCCCGTACAGGTGGCAATACTCCGAAAAAAGGCAGAAAGGCGGGAGACGATGGACCGACAGGCAGAAAAACTGCTCCGGCAGGCGCAGGCACACCGGGAGATTGGCGCACGCCGCAGCGCCGTCTCCGACCTGATTTCGGCAATCGGCGGCGCGGGAATCGTCCGAATCTGGGGAGAGATTCTCGCCTATCTGCGGCGGCTCCGCATGCTGCGTATCATCCTGCAGGTCCTGAACTGGCTGGTTGCGCTCCTACAGGCGGGGACCCTGATTGTTCTGACCACAGCGGTCTTTTTCGTCCTGATTCCCCTGCTGGTGCTGCTGCTCATTCTGCTGCCGCTCGTCACCCTGCTGGACCGCCACAGCAGCGAAAAGCGGCTGGCAGCAGCCTTTGCGGACAGCCGGGAGGCGGTATTCCTCTTCCCCTCTGGCGCGGGGACCGCCAAAACTGCCCGGGACCTTGCAGCGGACGGAACCCGGACCGTCCTGCTGATCTCCCCCTATTGGCTCACGTCGCGCGACGCAAGCGGGCAGCCGGGACGCCGCTATGTCAACCTGCGGCAGGAACAGGCGCACGTGTTCTGCATCCGGCGCAGCTTCTTTTTCCGCGCCCGACGGCTGGCACAGGAACAGGGGCTGGAACTGACGGTCGTTTACTGAGCCGAGGTCGGGATGCCGTAGCTGGCGGCGTACTGCGCGGCATACGAGCCGGACGGGCAGACCATGCGCAGCCCGGACGCGCAGCGCTCAAATGCACCGTAGCCAATGGACGAGACCGACGCCGGAAGCGTCACCGAGGTCAGCCGGTAGCAGCCGGAGAATGCAAACCAACCAATCGAGGTCACCCCATCCGGGACGGTCACGCGCTCCAACTCGCAGTCGCGGAATGCCCCGTCCGCAATCGCAACCACGGGCTTGCCGTCAATGGCAGACGGAATTGTCAGGACCTTCGCGGTCCCGGTCCAACCGGTCACCGTCACCCCGCTCCCAACCGCTTCGTATGTAAATCCGGAGAGGTCGGACGAATTTCCGGCAGACGCCTGCGCAGCCAATGCGGCTTCCAGCTCCCGCAACCGGGCTTCCAAGCTGTCGCTCTGCAGCTTTTGCGCCGCGCGTACCGCTTCCAGCTGACGCTCCAGGTCCGCAATCGTCAGTTCCGGGGCTTGACCGGTCCCGTCCACCTCCCCGGATGTGCCATTCTCCCGAGGCTGCGGCTTCGTAACGCAACCGCCGAGCAGCACCGCCAGCAGCACAAGCAACAGTAGCATCCAACGTGATTTCATACCCATCTTGTTTCACTCCTTTCGTTTGCTTTAATCCTACCACAAACGGAAGGTCGAAAGCAAGCGAAACCCGTCAGCAGAAGAAAAATTTTCCCAAAAAGCAAATAATTCGGAGCATTCTCTTGACAAAAGCGAAAAAAAGCGGTATAATAGATACGTTGCGGACCATTAGCTCAGTTGGTCAGAGCCACCGGCTCATAACCGGAAGGTCCAAGGTTCGAGCCCTTGATGGTCCACCAACCAAATAAGGCAGAACACACGCCCTTTTGTGTGTTCTGCCTTATTTGGTTTATGAAGCGTTGATACTCAGAACCTTCTCCCGCAGGGAGACGATGTGCGTCACATAACCTACCGGAACGCACTCTTTCTATCGCACATCTTGGTTCTGAGCCCTTGATGGTCCACCAACCAAGTAAGACAGGACACATGCCTTTTGTGTCCTGTCTTACTTGGTTTATGAAGCGTTGATACTCAGAACCTTCTCCCGAAGGGAGACGATGTGCGCCGTATAACCTACCGGAACGCACCTTTTTCACCGCACATCTTGGTTCTGAGCCCTTGATGGGGCAACCGGTTGTTTTGCAACCGGTCACCCAAGTGTTTTCGGCACCCCCCGGTCTTCTTACATCCGCTCGTGAATCGTGCGGGAGATGACCTCGTCCTGCTGCTCGCGGGTCAGCTTGTTGAAGCAGACGGCGTAGCCGCTGACGCGGATGGTCAGCTGCGGGTACTTTTCGGGATGCTGCTGCGCGTCCAGAAGCATCTCGCGGTTGAACACGTTAATGTTCAGGTGATAGCCGCCGGAGCGCACATATCCGTCAATCATATCCACCAGATTCTCCGCGCGCTCGCTGTCGGTCTTTCCAAGCGACGAAGGCGTTGCGCTGAACGTGTTGGAAATGCCGTCCCGTGCATACTCATACGGCAGCTTTGCAACGGATTCCAGCGATGCCAGCGCGCCGTGGCTGTCTCTGCCGTGCATCGGGTTTGCGCCAGGTGCCAGAGGCTCACCCGCATGCCGCCCGTCCGGCGTGGTGCCGGTCTTCTTGCCGTAGACCACATTCGAGGTGATGGTCAGAATCGACATGGTCGGAATCGATTCGCGGTAGGTGTAATGGCTGCCGATCTTCTTCATGAAGTTCCGGACCAGAGAGACCGCAATCTCATCGGCGCGGTCGTCGTTGTTGCCGTACTTCGGGTAATCCCCCTCGATGCGGAAGTCGACCACAAGCCCGGATTCGTTCCGGATCGGGTAAACCTTTGCATACTTGATTGCCGAGAGCGAATCGGCTGCGCAGGAAAGCCCTGCAATGCCGGTTGCAAAGAAGCGGCGCACCTTGGTGTCGTGCAGCGCCATTTCCAGCGCTTCGTAGGAATACTTGTCGTGCATGTAGTGAATCAGGTTCAGCGTGTTGACGTAAAGCCCTGCCAGCCAATCCATCATGCAGTTGAATTTCCGCATCACCTCGGCATAATCCAGCGGTCCGTCACCCGCAATCGGGCTGTATTCCGGAGAGACCTGCAGCGGCTTGCCGGTCTTCTTGTCCAGCGTCAGCTCGTCCCTGCCGCCGTTGATGGCGTACAGAAGGCACTTTGCCAGGTTCGCCCGCGCGCCGAAGAACTGCATGTCCTTGCCGACCCGCATGCTGCTGACACAGCAGGCAATGCAGTAGTCGTCGCCCATCTCCGGCTGCATCAGATCGTCGCTTTCATACTGGATTGCGGAGGTCTTGACCGAAATTTCGGCGCAGAATTTCTTGAAGTTTTCGGGCAGACGCTCGCTCCAAAGCACCGTCAGGTTCGGCTCGGGCGCCGGTCCCAGATTGACCAGCGTGTGCAGCATCCGGAAGGAGGTCTTGGTCACCAGCGGTCTGCCGTCGCAACCCATGCCGCCAACCGATTCGGTCACCCAGGTCGGGTCGCCGGAGAACAGCTCGTTGTATTCCTTCGTGCGCATGAACTTGACAATGCGCAGCTTCATGACAAACTGGTCAATCAGTTCCTGCGCACCCTCTTCGGTCAAAAGACCGCTGCGCAGGTCGCGCTCCAGATAGATGTCCAGGAAACAGGTGTTTCTGCCGATGCTCATCGCGGCGCCGTTCTGGTCCTTCACCGCGCCGAGATAGCCGAAATACAGCCACTGAATCGCCTCGCGCGCGTTCTCGGCAGGGCGGCTGATATCGCAGCCGTAAGCGGCAGCCATCTGCTTCAGTGCGTTCAGCGCGTGGACCTGCTCGGCAATCTCCTCGCGGTCGCGCACCTTGTCCGGCGTCATGTCGCCGTCCAGCAGCGCCTTGTCCTCTTCCTTTTTGGCAATCAGGAAATCCACGCCGTACAGCGCAATGCGGCGGTAATCGCCGACAATCCGTCCCCGCCCGTAGGCATCCGGCAAACCCGTCAGAATGTGCGCGGTGCGCGCGCGACGCATCTCGGGCGTGTAAGCGTCAAACACCCCGTCGTTGTGCGTTTTGCGGTACTTGCGGAAGAAGGACGCCACCTGCGGGTCCATCTCATAGCCGTACATCTGCAGCGACTGCTCTGCCATGCGCAGCCCGCCGGACACATGCATCGGGCGCTTAAAGGGTGCATCGGTCTGAAGACCGACAATCTTTTCCAGGGTCTGGTCCAGATACCCCGCAGCGTGGCTGTTTACCCCGGAGACCGTTTCGGTGTCCGCGTCCAGCACGCCCCCCGCAGCCAGCTCTTTTGCCGACAGTTCGGTAATCTCGTTCCACAGCGCCGTTGTTGCCGCAGTCGGTCCCGCGAGGAAGGACCCGTCCCCGGTGTAAGGGGTGTAGTTGCGCTGAATGAAATCCCGGGTGTTGATCTCCCCGCTGCTCCATTTTCCGGGGTTAAACCCGCTCCATGCCTTTTCGTTCATTGTTTGCCTCTTTCCGGCTTGCCGGGGTTTCATGCCGGATCGCCAATTAAAATTTGTTCTGCCCGTTTCACGCTCTCCGCATCCGGAACCTGTGTGTCCCCCAGGGGATACGGAATGCCGAGCGCTTCGTATTTTGCCTTTCCCAAGGTGTGATACGGGAGCACTTCAACGCGCTTCACGGTCTTTAAACTGTCAATCCAACGCCGCGTGGCGCGCAGGGTTTCCTCGCTGTCGGTCCAGCCGGGGACCAACACCTGCCGGATCCACATCGGAATCCCGTCCCCCGACAGCCGCTCGGCAAATGCGAGCGTGGCAGCGTTTCCCCTCCCGGTCAGCTTCCGACAAACGGCATCATCGATCTGCTTAATGTCGAGCAGCACCAGATTAGTCAGCCGGAGCAGATCCGCGTAGCGTGGGTCAGCCGGGTCATATTCCGCGCCGGAGGTGTCGATTGCCGTCGAAATTCCAATCGATTTCAGCCGGTCGAACAGCTCACACAGAAAATCGATCTGCAAAAGCGGTTCCCCGCCGCTCACGGTCATGCCGCCGCGCCTGCCGAAATAGCGCCGGTATTTCGCAATCTCCTCGGCCATCGCCTCGGCAGTCACAAGCTTGCCGCCTCCGCAATCCCAGGTGTCCGGGTTGTGACAGTAGCGGCAACGAAGCCCGCAGCCCTGCAAAAACAGGACAAAGCGAAGTCCCGGTCCGTCCACAGCTCCCATTGTCTCATAGGAATGGATTCTCCCTGTCATCCGTTTGCCCTCCTTGCGGTTTGTTTTGGGCATCTTTTCAGATGCTGTGAACAGTTTATCATATTCGCGCCTTTTTGTATGTTGTAATTGCAACGAATTATAACTCTTTTTTGTGCAAAATGCTTTTCTTCGACAAAAGCAGCCTCGACAAGGTATTTTGTATCCCCGAATCCAGGCAACCCGATAGAACTTTGCTGAAACTCAGCGGACACCCCCCATGTATCACTCCTTCTTGACAACACATTCAAAATATAATAAAATAGGTTTACCGCGCACGGAAGAGTTACATTATCGGATAAAGACGCGGTAAAAATTGCCCCTGGAACTGAGAACCGGTTCCAGGGACTTTTTAGTCGTTATTACAACGGTCTGGAAATTCCTGCATGTATTCATTTATCTATGACAGAAGGCGCTACATTCGCAATCCCTTTCGCGCCTGTCTCGTAATCCTGACAACTGCACAAGTCAACATCGCAATCAACGATAACGCAACGACAATTAAAAAGACACCAGCCCCAACATGATTGGATTGTATCGAAATTACGCCGATTCTTAGAAAGACAATACCGACCAGGGTGACAAGAAGAAATAACGGAATCACGAACAAATTTCTAATCAACCGAAACTTCCTGGAATTGGGAATCCTGACACTTGTCAGGTCACGCCTTGCAGGAATGTCATCATCCAAATTGATTTGCACATCGCAATCAACAACATTTAAATCAAACGATATTTTATCGTCCTTCGCATAGGACAAAAGTTTATCCAACGTGCCTTCTACAAGCCCAAATACAATTGAAATCCAATTCATCAGAATTTTCTTTCTTAATTTGGAAACAGAAATCCTTGAGACCAAAATTTCGACTCTGTGAATCCCTTCTTTGACATCGACATGCAAGGAATTGGGAGATAGCGCGTAGGATTGCCCATCAATGGCAATCGAACAAACAGATAATCTATCCCATGTAAATGTCATTGATGCCTCCTATTGCAATCCTTTATTGCGGTAACACAAATCAAAGTGATCCCATTAGCAAATCCCTATGCCGCATCCCGCCGGGGACCTGTTTTGCCGCCCCTGTCCATATTATACACCTTTCAGTTTGAATTGTCAAGAGCTTTCGGCACGCACCGGCAACGATGAAAAACACAAACCCTCCGCGCCCGTTTCCGGGTGCGGAGGGCAAGGCACCGCTGCGGTTCCAACTGCATGCCGCGCGGTCCGTCACACAACCAACATTTGCATATTACCGCTGCACGCGCCCGGTTGCGTTGCCGTTTGCAAGCGCCTCGATCTCGGCAACGGTTGCGGGGTTCATGTCCCCTTCCACCGTGTGCTTCAGGCAGCCTGCCGCCGCTGCAAACCGCACCGCGTCGCAGGCGTTCTTCCCGTTCCGCAGGGCATCAATCAGCCCTGCCGCAAACGCATCCCCGCCGCCGACCCGGTCGACAATCTCCATGCGGTATTTCTCCGAGCTGTACAGGTTCTCCCCGTCATACAGCTTTGCGCAGAAGCTGTTGACCTCTGCCGAAAAGGTGCGCCGCTCGGTCAGCGCCACATAACGCAGCTGCGGATACAGCGCCTTCATGCCCTCGGCAAGCGCCAGATAGCCGCGCTCGGTCACATCGTCGCCCGACACCTCGCCTGCCGGAATACGCACCCCGAACAGATCCGCCGCCTGATTTCCGTTCGTAATCAGCACATCGACATACGGCAGATACCGCTGCATCGCCTTTGCCGCATCCGCCACGCTCCAGAGCTTGGCGCGGTAGTTGGGGTCGAACGAAACGGTCACCCCCTTCCGCTTTGCCGTGCGGCAGGCATCCTCGCAGGCGTTTGCCAGTTCCGCACTCAGCGCCGGGGTAATGCCGGTCAGATGGAACCAGTCGGCACCGTCCAGAATCGCATCCCAGTCGAATTCCGCCGACTTTGCCAGCGCAACAGCCGAACCGGCACGGTCGTAGACCACCTTGGAGGGTCTTTGTGATGCGCCGCGCTCCATGTAGTAGGTCCCCAGCCGCTCGCCGCCGCGCAGCAGATGCGCAGTTCCCACGCCCCATGCGCGCAGGCTGTTGACCGCCGCCTGACCGATGTCGTTTGCCGGAATTTTGGAAACGAACTCCGCATCCTCGCCCATGCAGGCAAGCGACACCGCCACATTTGCTTCTGCGCCGCCGAAGGTGACCTCAAACGATCTTGCCTGCGTCAGGCGTGCATAGCCGGGCGGGGTCAGGCGCATCATCAGTTCGCCAAAGGTTACGACTTTCATCCGATCACCTCCAAAATCTTTCGGCAGTTCCCGCGGATGTCCCCCTTCATCATGAAACTGCCGCCAACCGCAGCAACGCGGTCACAGGCGAGGTACTCTGCCAGATTGGAAAGGTCAACTCCGCCGGTGGGCAGAAACTTCACCTGCGGGAAGGGTGCCGACAGCGCCCGGATGCTTGCCAAGCCGCCGTAGACATTCGCGGGAAAGAATTTGACGGTCGTGATGCCAAGCTCCAGCGCCGCCATGATTTCGGTCGGTGTCACACAGCCGGGATAGTACGGAACGCCCGCTGCGCGGCAGACCTCCGCCACGCCAGCGCTCAGCCCGGGAGACACGACAAATTCCGCGCCCGCCGCGATGGCGGTCTTTGCCTGTTCTGTGTTGATCACCGTCCCCGCGCCGATGTGCATATCCGGGAAGGCTTCACAGCCGATGCGGATGGCTTCCGCCGCGCAGGGCGTCCGGAAGGTAATCTCTGCTGCCGGAATGCCGCCGTCACGGAGCGCCTCCAGCGTCGGTTCCGTTTCGCTCAGGTCGTGGATTACCACAACCGGCAAAACCTTGATTGTGTCTGTCAGGTTGGTTCGTTTCTGCATTTGTTCTCCCTCTTTCCTTGTCCGATTCCCGCCGGGGCGACCGGCTCGCAGGTTTACTGCTTCAGCACTTTTTGCTTTTTGATGACAAAGTGTGTGACCAGGAAGGCGCAGGCAATCAGGAGCAGTGAGCAGCCCGCAAGCACCTGCTGACCGTGGACCTCGATTCCGAAGACCCGGTTGCCGTTTCCCTGTATGGATGCAAGAACGCGGCTGCCGAGCAGGGATGCGCCAAACCCGCACAAACCGCCGATGCAGTTCTTGATTGCCATCGCCTCGGCAATGCAATCGGGACGGACGTAGCTATACGTAATATTGAAACTGTTCGCGTTCAGCCCCGCCAGGCAGACCGCGTAAAGCACTGCATAGGGAATAATCAGGAACCAAGTTGCGGGTCCCGTGAACATCAGGCACAAAAACGCCGCTGCGGCAATGCCGAGTGCAATCTCGATGCCGTGCGCAAAGGAGGTCTTGTCGGAGAGCTTTCCGAAGGGACGCGACAGGAGCGCACGCGCGGCTTCTCCGCAGATGTTGACAATCTGAATGGTGAACATCGGAATGGCAAGATCGCCCGTCTTGTAGGTCCCCACAAAGCCGACCGTAAAATACCGCCCCATCTCCCACAGCACCGTCATGCAGATGACCGAGCGGAAATTTCTGTTTCCAAACGTTTCGCGCAAAACCGCCCGCATTCCGGGGACCGCGCGTTCCTGCGGAGTTTCCTCTTTTCCGATGCACAGAAAGCAGATGAAATTTGCCACATTCAGAACCAGGACCAGAATCGCAATCAGCAAAAAGCCCCGGTTCGTCTGCCCCGCGTCCTCAAAACGCCCGAAGATGTACCCGACCGACGCGGTAAACGCCATGCCGCAAAGCAGGGAAATGATCTCCTTTTTTGCCGAGAAGTCAGCCCGCCTGTTGGGATCGACAAAGCTGTTTGCCCAGCGGAATACAATGGTTGCAACCAGATACCGCATGGCGTAGGATGCCAGGATGATGCCCATGACAATCAGCTTGATTCCCGTCCCCCGGAACGGCAGAAACGGGGTCAGATAGAGGAAGATGAACAAAAGATGCCCCACGCAGTTCAGAACGGTGGAAATCCGCTTGGAATTCATCTTGCGGCGGCAAAGCAGAACCGACAGAATCTGCACCGTAAACGCCAGCGTAATAAAGGAAGAAATGATGCCAACCGTCGCGTCATCGATCTCCAGCGCTTTCAACAGCTTTGCCAAGAATGCATCCGCTACCAAAAGCGCAATCAGATATTCGAACATACACTGCATGACGTAAGCGCGGCGGGACCGCCGGTAAACCGCAGATGAAAAATCAGGTGTCATAAAAAGCTCCATTCTATTCGGTAAGGTAAAAACGGCGCCGGGAAGTCCTATTCTTTTCCGAGAATCTCTCCCATTGCGGCAAGGGCTTCCTCGATTGGGGGAAGTTCCGGGTGCCACTTGCGCTCCCATTCCAAGGAGAGGCAGCCGTCAAAACCATCGGCGCGAAGCTGCTCCACAATCGCGTGGAGCGGGATGTCCCCTTTGCCGGGGAGCACCTGCGTGCGGTCCGGGAGACAGTCTTTGAAGTGGATGTGGCGAATGCAGGGGCGCAGCAGACGGTAGAGCGGCTGAAATTCCCGCCCCGTTGCAAAATAGGTGTGCATCACGTCCCAAATGAGACCAAAACCCGCGCGGTCCCCGAGGGCATCCAAAACCGGAGCCAGCGTTTCCGCGCAGTTGAAATCGCCGTGCGTCTCCAGCAAAGCGGTCACGCCGTACGCGGCAGCATCATCGGCAAGCAGGGTCAGCCCCTCGGTCACGCTCCGGATTGCGGCGGCAGGGTCATCGCCCGTGTTGTTGCCGAACACGCGGATATAGGGCGCGCCGAGTGCCGCAGCAATCCGCACGGCTTCGTGCGCTTCCGCAAGGGAGGCAGCCCGCTCCCGGGGATCGTGAAACGATGCGGAGGCACCGATGACACGAACCCGCAGACCGGCGTTCTCCAGGTTGGTTCGTGTTGCTCCGATCCGGTCCGGCGCAAAGACGGCAATCTCGCGGTTGTCAATCACCCCGCCGATTCCTCTCAATTCCAGATACGGGATCTGATAGGTCTGTGCAAGCGTGAGAATGTCCGCAAGCGGGCGCTCGACACAGCCGAGTGTGGAAAAGCATTGCTTCATATCGGGTTCCTTTCCCGGACGGCGTTTTTTTCGTCCGCATCTATTGTAGCACACCGGAGCGGCACTGTCAAGCGTTGTTTGCGGCTCCTGTGCAAAAAATATGTAAGAGTTGCGCAAATTTTGAAACACGGCAAAACATACACTTTGCAAGCCGGCAGATTTCCTGTATAATAGAAATCGGCGAAAACAAAGGAGATTGGAATCATGAATGAAAAAATCCTGATGGGCGGCGCAGACCTGCCCTTGGTCTGGACAGCGGAAAACCTTCGCGCGGCAGGGCTGAGCGGAGAAACCGTAACCAAAGAAGACATCCTCGCCTCCCCCGAGCGGTACCGCGACACGCGCTACCTGTTCTCCACATGGGGAATGCCGGTATTCCGGGAGGACGAAATCAGGCGCTGCCTGCCGTCTTTGCGGGCGGTCTTTTATGCGGCAGGGAGCGTGCAGAGCTTTGCCGCGCCGTTCCTCGATGCAGGCGTTGCGGTCTTCTCCGCGCGGGCGGCAAATGCGGTCCCGGTTGCGGAATACACCGCAGCACAGATTCTGCTTGCAAACAAGGGCTTTTTCCGCGCCTGCCGCAGTCTGGCACGCGGAACCGGCTGGGAATCTGCCCGCGCGCTGTCAAGAGAATATCCGGGAAACTATGGGGCAACGGTCGGCCTCATCGGGTGCGGGCTGATCGGGCATCTGGTAATGGAACGCCTGCAGCGTGACGATTTGCGCGTGCTGGTCTCCGATGCGTTTCTCACGGCAGAACAGATTCATGCGCTGGGTGCCGAGAAGGTTACCATAGAGGAGCTGTTCGCCCGCTCGGATGTTGTCAGCAACCATCTGGCAAACGTCCCCGCAACGGTCGGCGTGCTGGGCGGCGACCTCTTTGCATCCATGAAGCCGAACGCAACCTTTCTCAATACCGGCAGAGGGGCAACCGTTTGCCAGGACGAGCTTGCCGCCGTTCTGACCGCACGTCCCGATCTCTGCGCCCTTCTCGACGTGACCGACCCAGAACCGCCTTCCCCCGCCTCTCCCCTGCTCTCGCTCCCGAACGTTTTTCTGACCCCGCATATTTCGGGCAGTCAGGGCTTGGAGTGCGCCAGAATGGGAGCTTACATGGCAGAGGAATTTTGCGCCTTCGATGCCGGGCAGGCAACCCGCTTTGCCGTCACGCGGGAGATGCTGGACAGAATGGCATAACAAACAACAAGGAGATAGAACCGTGTACAAAAGACCGATTAACCGCGCGGAGCTGCCGGAAGAGTTCCCCTACCGCGACAGCACCGAAATTCTTGCCACGCCCTGCAGCACAGCGGGGCACACGCTCCCGAACCGCATCGTTTACCAGCCGATGGAGGGCTGCGACGGAACGGGAGACGGGACGCCGGGCGAGCTGACCGTTCGCCGCTACCGCCGCTTCGCACATGGCGGTCCGGGGCTGATCTGGTTTGAAGCAACCGCAATCCTGCCCGAGGCGCGGGCAAATCCCCGGCAGATGATGCTGACCGAGCAGAACCGGGACGCATACAAACAGCTGCTCTCCGAAATGCGGGAGATTTCCATGCGCGAGAACGGCTACGCGCCGCTGATTGTCTGCCAGCTGACGCATTCGGGGCGCTATTCCAAGCCGAACGGCTACCCGGAACCGCTGGTGGCGCAGCACCGCCCGCTGTTTGAGGGCAACCGTCCGCTCCCCGAGGACCGCATTCTCACCGACGACGACCTCGCCGCCCTCCCCGAGCGCTACGCTGATGCGGCGCGCCTTGCGGCTGAGGTCGGTTTTGACGGCGTAGACATCAAGGCTTGCCATGGCTACCTGCTCTCCGAACTGCTCAGTGCTTACGGCAGGAGCGGTCCCTTTGGCGGCGAAGCCTACGAAAATCGCATGCGGCTGCTGTTCACGGAAGTCGAGGCAGTCAAAGCCGCAGCGCCCGACAGCCTGCTGCTTGCCTCCCGCTTCAACGCCTACGACGGGTTTCCCTACCCCCACGGCTTTGCAGCGAGCGACCGGGCAGGCGTTCCCGATCTGCGTGAGCCGGAGCGGCTGGCGGGCGATCTGGTCCGGCGCGGGGTGCGGATTCTCAATGTCACGATGGGAAACCCTTACCAGAACCACGAGGTCAACCGCCCGACGGCGTTTGCCGAGGCGGTCCCGCCATATGAAAGCATTCTGCGGATGCGCGCGGGGGCTGTTGCCGTTGCGAAAGCAGCGCGCGCGGCTGCTGCCGATGCCCTGACCGTTGCAACAGGCTTCTCATTCCTCGGTGTCACAGCACCGCATGTTGCCGCAGCAGATCTGGCGGCTGGCGCATATGAACTGGCAGGCTTTGGGCGTCAGAGTTTTGCCAATCCCGATTCCGCGCGGGAGATTCTGCAGACCGGATGTGCCGATGCCCGGCGTCTCTGCCTGACCTGCGGAAAATGTACCGCCCTGATGCGTGCCGGAAAAACGCCGGGGTGCGTGATTTACGACAAGGAAATTTACGGCTCCCTCTACCGGGAGACCTTTGCAAACCAGAACGGAGGAACCAAGGCATGAACTATGCAATCGTAACCGGAGTGCTCGGTGGAATCGGGCGCGCAACGGCAGAGCTGCTGCTCTCGCGCGGCTGGGGCGTGTTCGGCATGGATCTGCCCGGGAATCCCGACCTTTCGGGCTTTTCCGAACACTTTACCTATGTTTCGGGTGACCTTTCCGCGCCTGCGGACCGCGAGCGGCTGGTCTCCCTGCCCCCGCA
>USMO01000012.1 GCA_900555785.1 uncultured Eubacteriales bacterium
TTTTTACTCCAACGATCTCCGGGGCGCCAAGAAGCAGTTCTGGCCGCTGATTGCGGGAATCACGCACCCCTCGGCAGATTATTACTGCCAAATTTCCCGGAAAAACCGGATTGCGCCCTATACCGTGGTGCTGGAATACGTCATGAGCGGGAAGGGATATATCGAGACCGAAGGCAAGCGCTACGAGGTGCATGCGGGCGATACGTATCTCATCAACCGCGCAATTCCCGCCAAATGGTATTCCGACAAGAACGACCCTTACGAAAAGAAGCGGTTCAACTTTACCGGGCGTTTTGCGGATGCGCTGATGTATACCTACAACCTGAACGAGCCAGTGTATGTGGTCCGGATGGACAGCGAGGACAAACTGGACGAGATTCACCGGATTCTGATGGAGTTTGATTTTCAGAACCCGCGCCAGGATAACTTTCGCCTGATGAAGCTGGTGTTGGAGGTTCTGGAGCGGATGGTGACCCGGCTGGAGAAGAAGCAGGAAAAGCCGGAGCGGGTGGCGTTCAATCAGATTGTGGAGTATATTTCGGTCAATCTGCGCCTGGAGCAGCTGACGCCTGCGTCTCTCTGCCTCAGTTTTTACATCAGCGAGCGGACGCTCTCCCGCATGTTTGCGAAGAATATCGGAATCTCGCCTGCAAAGTATATCGTGCTGAAGCGGGTGGAGTTTTCCAAGCAGCTGCTGTCTACAACCAAGTACACGGTGGAGGAGATTTCGGAAATGCTGCATTTTTCCAGCTCCCGGCATTTTCGCCATGTGTTTACCGAATGCTACGGCATGCCGCCAACCGAATGGAGACGGAAGAACCGCACCGAAGAAAAGGACCCTTACGCAGAACATATTTGACAAAAACGCGTTTTTTAATTTGGAGATTGTCTACAAAAATCAACGGTCGCTGTCCGAGAAGTGTATAGGATACACTGCAAAATGACCGCCATAAGCCTTGCCAGGGTCCCCGAAAAGAGATATAATTATCCTGTAAGCCGTTGTGGGAGCATTCGTGAATGGGCGAATGATTCCGGCAATCCCGAATGGGACATCATGCGGAGTGCAGGGTGAAAAACGGCTGATTAACCATGTGCCCGGCACATGGCGCTCAGCCGTTTTCTTTCATGTTTGACTGTTGCACCGAACGGTGAAGGCAGATAAAAAAAGAAAAGGGGAAAAACGATGAAACAATCCAAACGCGCTTTATCCATGCTCTTGGCAGTCCTGATGGTTCTGGCAACCGGAATTGCCGCCGTGCTTCCCGTTGTCGCAGACGATGGAGGAAATGTGGCAAAAATCGGCGAGACCGAGTATGAGACGCTGGAGGAGGCAATCGACGCCGCCGAGAGCGGGGACACCATTACACTCCTGAAAAATTTGACATGGACAGTCAAGGAAAAGAAGATAAACAAAGAGATTGTAATTGACGGTGGAACGGAAAAATATAGAATTACCTCTACTGTCGGCTACCTGTTCGATGTTTATCGTAATATCACCTTGAAAAATCTGACAATGGATACAAAGAACGGCTTTCGGTTTAAGAATACCGTCGGAGAAACCTCGGTTGCAACCATTGAAAACGTCGAGTGGACCATTGGTGCCGGACTGTTAGTCAACATTCAGGGAGCACAAAATGTTGCGCAGACGCTGAATGTCATTAACTCTACAATCACCAAGCTGTCCGGAAATGGAGAGCCGTTGATTGCAAACTATAATACGAAGAGCGGCATCGATGTTACGATAAACATTGAAAGTTCCATACTGACTCAATACGGTGGCGAAACAAAGGCTGCGACGATAGAAAACCGCTCAATTTTCTATTTTGCTAATAAAGCAAATGTTACGTTGAATTTGAATGGAAACAGCGTTCTCAATTACGGTCCGCAAAGCAGTACCGATGCGACCAATGCTTTGTTATATGTATGGAGAGCAAACGCGACTGTTAACGCGGAATCTACGGTCAGTCTGAACTTGCTGGATGCAGGAGCAGCAACGAAGAAAACTTATTTTGTATACCTATATAGCAAAGACGGTACAGCGGAAGGCACAGTGACCGTAACCGATAAGGGTGCCGCATGGAATGTCAGCGCTGCCATTGCATGGCGCGGTTTCTATTTCCCGGTGTCCGGCAGCTATGATGTCAACGGGACGAGCAAAGCAGTTGTGGAGGCAGGCGCTTATTGCCACGGAGATTCGGCACTGACCTATCGCAAAGCGGCGGTTGACTATGCGGAAAACGAGCTGAGCGAAACGGAGCGGGCATACTCCGGCTACAGCTTCAAGGTTGGAACCGATTATTATAAGACTTGGGTTGATGCGTTGAACGCAGAAGGTGACATTAAACTGATTGCGAATGCACCGAATATCAGCGAAAAGATAACGCTTGCAAAGAATGTTGTAATTGACGGACAGGGGAAATACATTCTCAGTTCGACAACTTATTTCTTTGAACTTGTTGGATACAGTGCTACCTTCCGCAACCTTTTATTGAATGTCTATCAAGGAATCGGAACCGGTACCAGCGATAAAGCGGCTGCAGTCTTGTTTGAAAACTGCAAAATCGATGTAACGGGCGGGCTGTTGTTAAACTGCAAGGCTCAGGCAACGGTGACTTTCAAAAATACAACCGTTGCTTCTACGGCAGGCGATGACATGATGCTGTTTACAGGTGCAGAAATTCAGGCTTCTTTTGAAAATTCCTCTTTTTCCTATAATGGAGGCTCGAAAACTACAAGCCATGAAAATACATCTGTTATTGCAATCGCGGGTGGCGCGAATGTAACCTTGAATATTGACGCCAAATCAAAGGTGCTGTATAACCCGGACAACGACAAGGACACCAACCAAATCATTACCGTCACCGGGACCGGCACCGTTGCTAACATCCGGTTAGAGGCGGGCGCAACGCTGGAATACAACACGGTTCCGGCGTCGGTTACCTCGCTTGCGTTCCTGCGTAATGGCGAGAAGTCGACTTTGAATCTGGTGGACGAGGGCGCAATCTGGACGGTCAGTGAAGCGGTTGCGAAAAAGGGCTACCGGTTCGTGAACAACGCGGGTACCTTCAACTGCAAGACCGTTGCCATGAAAGCTGCGGACGGCAAGTTGTACAGCCCAACGGCTACAATTACGGCGCTGACCGCCAAGACCTCCTTTGCGCCGATTGGCATGGGCGTATCCAACGAAATGGGCGCTTCGATTCGCCTGTCGGAGCCGACCGGTATCCGGTTCGGGACGAAGATCGACAAGGATTTCTTTGTCGCGCTGGGCAGTTCCGCAGTCTATGGCGTGAAAGTTGCCCGCAAGGATGTGCTGCAGAACGGCAATTTTGCGGCGCTGACCGCTGACAATTCGGTCTCTTACGATTCCGCAAGCGAAACCTTCCGCTGGGTGACCGAGGGTGCGTTCTTCCGCACGGTTCTGATGAACATTGGCAAGGACAACTACGCGACCGAACTTTGCTGGAACGCCTATGTGACGATTACCTACGCGGACGGCACGACCGCAACCTTCTGGGCAGACTGGACCGAAGCGGACAACTGCCGGTCGCTGGCACAGGTCGCACAAAGCGCGCTGGCAGACACGACCGTGACCTGGACCGAAGCAGAAGCAGCCCTGCTGAACACGATTGCCGGCAACTGAGCCGGGGGAGGAGAGAATCATGAAACACACCTACACAAAACCGCTGGCTGACCTGCTTTCCATCGGGACGGATGACGTTATCCGCACCTCCGGAGAGAACGAAAACGATTTGGACGTCAGCAAACTGTTTGTAATCTGAGCATCTGATAAAGGAGAAACCGAAACCAATGGGAAATTTGATACAGCTTTGCACAGAGGCATCGCGGAAGGATGAGCCGTTTACCAAGGGGTCGTGGCCTGCCGCAGGGATGGGATATGTTTTTGTCACGGACGGCGGGCGGCTGCTGGTCATTGACGGCGGCGAGACCGAGGGGGACGCGGAGGCGCTCGTCTCCCTTCTGGAACGGAAATCCGGCGGGCATCCGGTTGTGGACCTCTGGATTCTGACGCACGCGCATGCGGACCACTACGGCGCACTGGAGATCATTTCCCGAACGCCTGCGCTCCGGGAGCGGCTGACGGTTTCCCGGCTTTGCGCCTGCGCGGCAATTCCGGTTTTGTTTCAGGAGACCGACCAGGCAAAAATTGCCGAAATCCCCGCCCGGCTTGGTTGCGAATGGCTGACCCCGCATGCAGGGGACGTGCTGACGGTGGACGGTCTGGAGATTCGGATTCTGTACACCTGGGAGAACGACCCCAAGCTCGCCGACGCAAAATCGTTCAACCGCCTTTCGCTGATCTTTACGGTCACGGGCGCGGCGCACCGGGCAATGTTTGTCGGCGACTCCACCCCGACAGGACCCACGGTCGTGCGCGACAGCACCGATCCGGCGCTCCTGAAAAGCGACTTTCTGCAGCTGGCGCACCACGGGCTGGACGGCGGCAACATCGGCTTTTACAGGCTGGTTGACCCCACAACCGTGCTGATTCCCTGCTCGCTGGGCGGCGCAAAGTTCATCAAAGCCCCCGAGACCGGCTGCAACTATTTCAACCGCTATATTCAGGAGCGCGCGCTGAGCGTCATCTGCGCCTGCATGGGCAATACCGAAATGGAGTTCTGAACAGTCCTCAAAACAAGAAGGAGAAAAAACATGAGAAAATTTCTGATTCTGCTGCTTGCCTGCCTGACGGTGCTGCCAACACTGGCAGCCTGCACCAAGCGGAACAACACCACGCCGGGAACCGCCACCTCCGATGCGGCTTCCGGCACGCAAAGCCCCGCCGACACCGAGCCGGAGACCGACGAATGGGGCAGAGTGATTGAGCCGACCGACTTTGACGTTTCCGGACTGGATTTCGGCGGGGCAAAGCTGACCGTGCTTTGCGCCGGAAACGATGAGAACGGCTATTGGGCAATGGACCCCGGGCTTTATCAGAAGCCTGCTGATGCTCTGGAAATGGCGCTCTATAAGCGCAATATGCAGATTGAGCAGGACCTCGGGCTGTCGCTCAAAGTGGCGTATAAGCCTGCCAACGGCGCCTCCAGCGAGCTGAACAAGACCGTCGAGACCGATGCGAAATCGGGGCTGAACGAATACGACATCGTGGTCAACTACGCGGCATACGGCGTTGTGGAAAACCTGCGCGGCTACTACATGGACCTGCTCGCAGCCGACACGCCGCACCTGCAGCTGGATAAGCCCTGGTACAACCAAAACTTTATCGAGAATACCCAGGCGTTCGGGCATCTGTATTACATCATCGGCGACTACAACCTCTGCGCCTACAACCGGCTGATGGCAACCTACTTCAACCGCACGCTCTGCACGGCGTATGAGCTGATTCCGGACGACAGCGGAGATGCGCTGTACGATTTGGTTCAGGAAGGAAAATGGACCTACAGCCAGCTGTTTGAGTTTGCAAAGTTCTCCCATGACCTCAACGGAAACGGGGAGAAGGACGCGGGCGATATTTACGGTCTGCTTTCCAACGCGGGCTGCGAGGGCTACGACGGGTTCCTCTACGCCTTCAATCTGGACCTGACCGTGACCAACGACGACGGCACGCACGAATGGAACGTGAGCAACAACCAGAAGATGACCGACGCAATGGAAAAGCTGATTGACCTGTGGCGTCAGGACGGCGTTTGGATGGTCGGAAAAACGCCCAACTCCGGCTCCACTTCGCAGGACCAATACAAGATGTTCGCAGAAAGCCATGCGCTCTTTGACATCGACGTCATTTACCGCTATGCCGCACAGAACAAGGCATTTCGCGCGATGAAGGACAAATACGGTCTGCTCCCGCTGCCGAAATATGACGAAAATCAGGAAAACTACGGCTCCGGCGCGCAGGATTCCTACGGAATGACCAGCATCATGAAGGGGAGCGAGGAGTTGAACGCCAAACGCTGCGCTTATCTGGAGTATGCAAACTACCTCAGCTACCAGAACTCCCGCCCTTACTACTTCGAGAAGATCATGAAGGCGCAGTACCTCGGCACCGCAAAGGCATCGCAGGTTTTCGACATCATTCTGGACCATGCGGATTTCGACTTCGGCGAGCAGTATTCGGTTGCGCTGGAGGGCGCAAAGAAGCTGCTTTGGAGATACGTTGCCAAGAATGAGGAGACCGTCACCGGCGCTTGGGCGACCAACGAAAAACTGCTGACCAAGAAGCTGCAGGACCTGGACGCCTGGTTCCTGGCGCAGTAAGCGGGCGGCGCACAGATGGATATGAACAAAATCAAACGGGCAGCGCTCTGGCTGCTGGTGCTTTCCCTTGCGCTGCCGTTCGCTGCCTGCGTGGGCAATTCGCCCGCTCCGGCACAGTCGGAGGACTACACCGGCACGGAATCCGCTCCCCCGGATTCCGGAACGGCTGAGCCGGTTGCGGACACCCGCTTTCCTGTCGTAAAGGACGGGAAAGCGGTCCCGATCGTCTATCCGATGGACGATCTGGACGCGATGGGCTATGCAAAAACGGTTGCGAACAAGATTAAAAGTCTGACCGGAGCTGATGCGGAATGCCGCGAGGACAGCCGCCGTGTGGACGAGGCGGCAGACACCGAAAGCTATGAAATTCTCATCGGTTCGGTTGACAATCCGGTCTGCGAAACGGTCCGGGCGCGCATTCCGTACGGAGGCGCGCTGATTGCGGTGGAAGGGCACAAGCTCTGCGTGCTGGCAATGGACCCGGATCTCCTGGGCAAAGCCGCGCTCAAGCTGCTGGCAACGCTGACATCCGCCTGCGACAAGGACGTGAAAGAGATTCTGCTTGCCGGGGACCTGTCGGTTGTCATTGAGGGGACCGACCTGCTTTCGATGGTCCCGGAGTTCGAAGGAAAAACGCCTGCCGGGACCTATGAAAGCACCGCCAATGCGATGCAGGTCCTGTTCCGGGACGTGACCGAGGCAGAAGCGAATGCATATCAATCCAAGATTCTTTCTGTCGGGTACAGTCTCTATTCCGGCGATCAGACCACCGGAAAGACGAAGGACGCCAGAAACCGGTTCCTGACCTTCCGGCGCGACCGCTATCTCCTGACGCTGCTCTACACGCCAAGCAACCGCATCCTGCGCGTGCTGATTGAGACCACCGACACCTCGGCGCTCGGCTGGCGGGCAGAGGACCGGACCCCGGTGGAGAAGGTCTGCGGCGTGACCCTGACGCAGGTCGGTCTGCTCTACGATGTCGGCAGCTTCAACGGCATGTGCTACGTCATGCGGCTGGAGGACGGCAGCTTCATCGTCACCGATGGCGGTCATGCCCTGCAGAAGAATGCCGACCGGCTCTATCAGATTCTGCGCAAGCAGGCGCCGGACCCCGATAACATCGTAATCGCCGCGTGGATTTTCTCGCATTCGCACGGAGACCACACCGGAATGTTCCCGTATTTCACCGCGTCCTATGCCGACCGCGTGACGGTTGAGCGGTTCATCTACAACTTCCCGACTGCCCGGCAGATTACCGGGGACAACACCGCCGCAGGAAACGGCAGGGTGACCAACCAGGTCGGGCACTACCGGGGCGCAGCTGTCACCAACGCACACCCCGGGCAGGTGATGCTGATTCACGGCGCGAAAATTCGGATTCTCTACACGGCAGACCTGTTTGTGCCGCAGGAGATCTCCTACAGCAACACCGCCAGCATGTGCTGGACGGTTGAGGCAGGCGGCGTGAAAACCATGATGATGGGGGACATCGGCGCAGAAGTGGCATCGGTGATGGAGGCAATCTACAGCGATGACGTGTTCGCCGCCGACGTGCTACAGGTGGCGCATCACGGAATCAGTTCCTCGCCGAGTACCCTCTATCCGAAGGTGAATCCTGCCTGGGCGCTGATGCCGCTTGGCACCGGTTCGCTCTCGTCGTGGGAATACGCGGAGGACTGCATCAAATTTGTCAACGCCGCGCACAACCGCTTCTTCTTTACATCCGAAAGATGCAAGGATCATGTGTATGTTGCCAATGACGACATTCTGATTCTGACCTTCCGCGACGGACAGGTTGCGGATTCCCGTTTGTACGATACCGATTCCAGTTATCTGGATTCCGACACAGAAAGGAGTGCAATGCAATGAACCGGAAGAATAGACGGTGCGTATCCCTGTTTCTTGCCCTCTGCATGATGCTGGTCTGCGCTTTGGTGCCGGGCGCCGGTGCCGAGGACGCCGGAAACGAGGCAAGAATCGGCGAAACCGAATATGCAACGCTGGGAGAGGCGATTGACGCCTCAAAGGATGGGGACACCATCACGGTCCTGCGGGACCTGACCCTGACTGCCATCAACAAGGAAATCTATAAGAATATCACCATCGACGGCGGCGACGCCAAGTATACGGTCAGAGCAACCGGCGGGTATACCTTCCAGTTCTGCGACAGCTTCACGCTGAAAAATCTGAAGCTGGATACGCAGAACGGGTTCCGCTTCTGGAACACCAGCCGGAACGGGCGGGAAGCGGTTGTCGGCACGCTGGAGAATGTGGAATGGACGGTCGGCAAAGGGCTGTTCGTCAACCTGCAGGGCGAAAAGACCGGCATTCCGCAAACGCTGAACATAATCCGCTCGACCGTCACCAAAACGGCGGTTGCAGGGGACCCCATCATCGCAACCTACAACAAGGGCGGAAGCGACATTACCGTCAACATAGAGGACAGCGTGCTGAACCAGAACGGCGGGCAGACGAACACCCACACGGGAAACAAGTCGATGCTCTTCTTCTATCAAAAGGGCAATGTGACGCTGAATGTGAAGGGCAACAGTGCCCTGAACTATCAGCCGCTCGGAAAAGCGGATTCCGTGCAGGCGCTGGCGGTCATCGGCTCCGCAACGGTGACGGTGAATCTTGCGGACACGGTGCGGCTGCATCTTGCGGAATCGGAAAACGCAACGGCAAAGCACGGATTCCTCTACAAGGACGGGAGCGGGACTGCGGCGGTGAACGATGCGGGCGCAACCTGGAGCGCCACCCGCGCCGTTGCGGCAGAGGGCATCCTGAAGCCGGATTTTGAGAGCTACAACGGCGAAACAACGGTCCGCTGGAGCCTGAAGGACGGCGACCGGCTCGTCTCTGCCGGCTCGGAGTCTCCCTTCCGCTACGAGGCAACCTCGGAAACGGTTCTGTGCCGCTTTTCGACCTATACCTACCGGCAGGAGGACCTTGTGATGAATGCCGGTGCCGCCATCCGCACCGAGGCACCCCATGCCATGCAGATTTCCGGCGCGATTACGAAAACGCTTTACGATTACCTTGCGGAGGTCGGGTATAACGTTACTTATGAACTGTTCCTCGTGAAAAAAGCCGACCTGGAAGCAACCAAACTCGGCGGCGAGACCTACAATCTGCAGCTGCTCGGCGGGCGGGACAAGAAGCAGGTCAACCGCATCTATTGGAGCGAGAGCGAGGACGGCAAAACGCTCCTGTTCCGGGGCTGCGTGTACGGTCTGGACGCAGAGGAGGAATACGTGATGGTTGCCGCCGTGACCTTCCTGTTCGGCGAGGAGGAGATGCTGTACCATTCCGAAATCGTGGAGGCAGACCATGTGCGCTCGGTCCGGGGCATTGCAGCCCGGGCACTTGAGGACGCGGAATACGCCGGTAACGCCTATCTGAAATCGCTTGTCTCCGGTGCAACCTGAACCGGAGCGGAAAGAAGAGGATTTTATGAAACACATCAAACCGATTCTGTTGGTCCTGGTCCTGCTTGCGATCCTGCTTGCCGCAGTTTCCTGCACCGATGCAGGCGAGGACACGCCCGGTACTTCGGCTCCGGCTGGAACCGAGCAGACCGCGCAGCTCTCCGAAACGGATTCCGGAGACGTGACCGAAGCGCCGACAGAGCCCAGTACGGACTACGACGGAATGGACACCGACGATAAATGGACCAAGCCATATTGACTGATAGGTCCTGCGACGATACCGATGAGAAAGGGAAAGAGAAAAGAATGAAGATCGCATCCAACACGGGTTTTGTTCCGGCATTGGCAGATTACGCACACGGCATTCCGATGCTGCGGCAGGCGGGTTTTGACTGCTTTGACCTGTCAATCTGCTGCCAGATCGATACGGACGGATATTTTGAGGGCGCAGAAGGGGAGGCGCGGGCAAAGGAGGTGCGCCGGATTGCCGATGCCTGCGGCTTGGTCTGCAACCAATCCCATGCGCCTTACCCGACATCCTTCCGGGATGATACGCCGGAGCACATCGAAAAGAATCAGGCGCTCCCGGAAAAACTGCGGCGCGCAATGGAGATCGCTGCCATCGTCGGCGCCAAGGCGATTGTGGTTCATCCGCAGCAGCATCTGAGATGGGCTGACTGTGCAGGGGAGCTGAAGGAGCAGAACCTTGCGTTTTACGAGTCGCTGCTGCCGCTGTGCCGCGCCTACAACATCCGGGTTGCGGTTGAGAACATGTGGCAGCGCAACCGCTACGGGCGCTCGATTGTGGATTCGGTTTGCTCGACCCCGCAGGAATTTTTCGACTATATGGAAATGCTGGACAGCGAGTGGTTTGTTGCCTGCCTGGACATCGGGCACTGCACGGTGACCAACCACCGCCCGGAGGACCTGATTCGCGCGCTGGGGAAAAAGCACCTGCACGTGCTGCATGTCCACGACACGGACGGAAAGGGAGACCTGCACACGCTGCCGTTTCAGTCAACCGCAACCGATTGGGAGGCAGTGACGGACGCGCTGGCAGAGATCGGGTATGAAGGGGAGCTGACGCTGGAGGCAGATAACTTTCACGGCAGAATCCCAGCCGAGCTGCTGCAGCCAACGCTGACCTACATGGCATCGGTTGCGCGCTATCTGGCAGATGCGACCGAGCGGAAAAAGCAGGCGCGGAAAGATGCCGGAAGTCCGGAAGGGAGCCGCCTATGAAACTACCGTATCGGAATCCGATCCCGGTTGCGGCGCATCGCGGAAACGCAGCCTATTTCCCCGAAAACACGATGGCATCCTTCCGCTCGGCGGCAGGGCTGCACCCGGATATGGTGGAAACGGATGTCCACATGACGCGTGACGGAGCGCTGGTCCTCATGCATGACCACACGGTCGACCGGACCACGAACGGTACCGGTCTGATTCGCGAGCAGACACTGGCAGAGCTGAAGCGGCTGGATGCCGGAAGCTGGAAGGGGGACGCCTTTTGCGGCGAGCAGATTCCGGAATTTCGGGAATTTCTGGAGATCTTTCGGGGAGAGCCGGAGATGCTGTTCAACATTGAACTGAAGGACTATCCGGCAGATTCCGGCGCGTTTGCCTATGAATCCGCAAAAAAGACGATTGCGATGATGGACGAATACGGCATCACCGAGCGCAGCGTTGTCAACACCTGGAGCGGTGAGCTGAACGAATGGCTGGACGCGACCTATGGGAAGCGGCTGCGGATTCATGCCTATTCGCCGCAGGAGCGCATGGGGCTGCGGCAGAAGCGGTTTGTTTATGACTATGCCTACTGCGTCTGCCTGTTCGGAACTGCCGAAAGCCCGGTCGTGTCGGACCGCTTTTTCCGCTTGGCTAAGGACTACGGCACGGAGCCTTGGGTCTACTTTAAAAAGGAGACACCCGAATTGGTCGACCGGGCATTGGAGGCGGGCGCAATGCTGTTTACCTCCAACGATCCGGCATGGCTGATGGCATACCTGCGCGCGAAAGGACTGCATGACTGACGGCGCTATGAAACAAACGGAAACCCAAGAACCCCTCCAGGCGTGCCTGTTCGATCTGGACGGCGTGCTGGTGTTCACCGACCGCTATCACTATCTGGCATGGAAATCCATTGCGGATGAGAACGGCTGGGCGTTCAATGAAGCGGTCAACCTCCGGCTTCGCGGCATTCCGCGCCGGGAATCCCTGAACGAAATCCTGAAATACAATCATGCCGAGCTTCCGGACGCCGAAACGGCACGTCTGGCAGACCTGAAAAACGCCCGCTACGTGCAAATGCTGCAGGGAATCGGGGAGGCTGACGTCTATCCGGGCGCCTTTGCCCTGATTCGGGCGCTGCGGAACCGGGGCATCCGGATTGCGCTCTGCTCCTCGAGTAAGAACGCCGGGTTTGTGCTGGAAAAGCTGGGGGTCCGGGACCTGTTTGACGCAGTCGTCACGGGCAACGACATCCGGCATGCAAAGCCGGACCCCGAAATCTTTCTCACCGCCGCAACCCGGCTCGGGGTCCCGCCGTCCGCATGCACGGTCTTTGAGGATTCCCTGGCGGGCATTCAGGGGGCAATTGCCGCAGGCATGCAAACGGTCGGCGTCGGGAACCGCGCAGAGCTTGCCGGCGTGGCTGTCTGCTGTCTGGATTCCTATGATGAACTCGATCCGGAAGCATGGCCTTTGCTTCCGTACAGCATGAGACAGGAAAGAAACGAATGCACAAACAAATGACAGCAAAAAGAAAGCAACAGATCCTGATTGCGGTCTGCTGCATGGTTTACGGCTTTGCATATGCGGGGCGGTACGGCTACAACGCAAACATTGCGCCGATTATGGAATTTTACGGCATCACGCGCGCCGAGGCGGGTCTGGTCAGTACCTGCTTCTTCTTTGCCTACGGCGCGATGCAGTTGGTACACGGCATTCTTTGCCGGTTCTACCCGAAAAAAATCGTCATCCCGGCGGCGCTGTTCCTCTCGGCTGCCCTGAATCTGACCGTGTTCTTCCAGCCGCCGTTTGCTGCCATCAAGTACCTCTGGTTGGTCAACGGCATCTGCCAGTCGGTGCTCTGGCCGTCGCTGGTGCTGACGCTGGGCGAGACACTGGAGCCGGGCATGATGAAGCAGGCAGTCTTTGTCATCAGCCTTACCACGATGTTCGGCACGCTGATTTCCTACGGCGGGAGTGCGCTGTTCAATCTGTTCGCGTTTTTTCGGGGCTCCTTCCTCCTGGGCGCGGTTCTGACGGTTCTGATCGGTCTGATCTGGCTGTTTTCCTACGATCGCCTGACCGCAGAACGCTATGTCGCATCGGCAGGCGAAATAACAACCGCCGAAAAAAGCAGAAAGGCGCTTGGCGGCGGGCTGGTCGGGTTCCTATCCGTCTGCGTGCTGTTTGCAGCGGTCTGCAACTTTGTCAAGGACGGGTTGAGTACCTGGACACCGGTGATCCTGAAAGAGCAATTTGGGCTGGGGGACAGTGCCTCGATGATTCTCACGCTGATTCTGCCGGTGTTCGGGTTGTTCGGCTCGATGCTGGCGCTTGCGGTCAACCGGAAAATCAGGGATTACCGCCTGATGGCGGGTGTGTTCTATGTAGGGCTGTCGTTCTGCCTTGGCGGGCTGCTGCTGTCCTTCCGGGGCGCCGGCGTGGTGCTGACGCTGGCGCTGCTCGGCGTGATTTCCTGCCTTGCCTATGCGGTCAACAA
Source organism: uncultured Eubacteriales bacterium (assembly GCA_900555785.1). Taxonomy (GTDB): domain Bacteria; phylum Bacillota; class Clostridia; order Oscillospirales; family CAG-272; genus UMGS1865. The sequence continues at coordinate 13,396 of USMO01000012.1, forward strand.
TGTGGTGACCAGCATGATGCCGCTGGAGATGCGCGACCGTGTGAACTCCGGCTTTTTGGCGGGGCTGATGAACAGCGCGACCTACATCGGCAGCACCGCGAGCGCCTACGGGCTTGGGCGTATCGCCGACGGCGCGGGGTGGAACGCGGTCATTCTGGTCATGCTTGGCGCATCGGTGCTTTCTGCGCTTGCCGGAATCGCCTGCGCAGGGCTGCGCCGTTTCCGGTAACCAAATGGTTTCTTCCTCTTGACAAATCCCGCCGCTTCTGCTATAATGGGAGCAGAAGGACGGCGCGCAAGCGGTGCGCCGTGCCACGAAACGAACCCGAGGGGAAAAGGAGGAAAATCGAATGCTGGAAGTTCTGAAAAAGTGCTGCGAGACGAAAAAGCCGGTTAGCCTGTATGTGGACCCGGACCGCCCGACCGCGTTTCGGTATGGCGAGGTCCTTGCCGTAAACGGGGAGGAACTGCTGACGCTGATGGTCTCTCCGGAGGGCAACTACGACGGGCTTTTGCTGCTGTCCACTCCGGATATTTACCGCATTGAAGTGGATACGCAGTACAACAAAAGAATGGAAATTCTCACCAAGCCGTTTGAAAAGCCTGCGTTGCAGGTCTCCGAAACGAATATCAAACAGGATCTGCTTGGCTATCTTGCCGCCGAGGGACGGATTGCATCCTTTTCCATCGGAAACGGCGAGACGGTTTACGGAACGGTGACCGAACGCTCGGACGGGTACTGCACGATCCGGCAGGTGGACTATTACGGAAAAGCGGACGGCATCTCCTATCTGGATACGAGCGAGATTTCGACAATCGAATTTGATTCTGCCGAAATGCAGGAGCTGAACACGCTCTGGAACCATCAGAACGGTCAGACAAACGCATAAGATGCGGACAATCGCCACCCAACCGGCTCAGCCGGTGCGGGTGGCGATTCAGCCTGTAGACCAAAAGGCTGTCGTATTGACAAAGCACCGACTTACATGATATAATAGAAGCCGTAAAGGCAGGTGTTTATCGTGTACAGAAAAAGAACAAAAGCAAGCAAACGCAACTGCAAATGTTGTGCATAGAAGATCTTATGCCGCAGAATCATATGCTGCAGGATACAACAGCGCAATTGATTGGACATTTATCCGGCCTGTTTTCCGGACATAAAAGCCGTTGTCGCAGATTCTGCGTACAGAACCCATTGGGTTGCGAAAAAATGATTGACGACAAAAGAGTTCCTTCCTTTCCCTACAAAAGACCGATGACTCCCGATGGGTATTTCAGAAAATGTAAGTACGTATACGATGAATATTATGACTGCTATATCTGCCCGAATCAAGTATTAAAATACAGTACCACAATCCGGGAAAGATAAGTGTGTTCTTTTATTTGGGTGCTTACATAATCCCTAATGACTTTAATATAATCTTCAAAATTGATAATTTCAAAAAAGCAAACACCAGGAGCGAAACATGTTTTTTCAAAAAGGAATTGAACTAACCAAAAAGGACATTGTTAGCGTTATTCATACCGGTAGAGTGGAACAAACCCCAGTTGCATCTTCGTTTATTGAAACGGTCGAGCGGGAATTGGGGATTGTTGTGGTTGCCTGTTATGTGCAATCCTACGAAAGGATGGTCATTCCGGAGGAGCCGGAAAGGGGACGATTCTTCCGGTTCCAGGTCCGTAAGGTGAAGCCGCTGCTCCCGGAGCATCCGGAATTTGAGCGACGAATGGAGTTGACGGTCTATCCCGACGCACCGCTGAAAAGTTGCCGGCAGCAGATGACCCGTGCGGTGAAAAGCCGGATGGTTGCCCTGTTCCTGCAAACGCTGGCAGAACACGGGATTACCGTTCCGTATCCGAGGTTGCTGACCAATGAAGAATTTGAAGCATACGGATTCAACGGAAAACGGCCGGAAGAGCGCGACAACAGCGTAATCGTGCAGCCGGACGGGCCTGTGCCGGAGCGGTATGACCTGACCTACGACTCTTTCCCGGGGCTTGTGTTCTGGCATGTCTATTCCGACAGCTGCAGCGGGATTCAGCGCTACCTGCGGGAGCGGAAGGATTATCCGTCCATCCGGGTGTACTGCCAATGGGACAAGGAGCAGGAACAGGAGACGATCTGGCTATGCTTTTCCTTCCGTTGGAAGATTGAGCAGTTTCTCTCGCGGCCGGATGCAGCGGAAATTCGGGCAGATTGCCTGAAGATCATCGCGCGGCACGACCCTTGGGGCTTTGTCTCCGACGCGAACTACCGTCCGGTCCTGAAGGTTTGGAATGAGTTGAGCGAGGAAACGCGGGGGTGCCTGCTCAGGGGATGAGCAGCAATGCCAATCGCACAGGCCCGGACCAAAAAACACCTGCCTTTACGGTTTCTATCATACCATATCGGCAGGTGTTTCGTCAATACGACTTCCTTTTTGTCTACAGACTGCTGGCTCAAAGAGCCCGAACCTTTACCGCAAAGGGCAACC
>USMO01000013.1 GCA_900555785.1 uncultured Eubacteriales bacterium
ACGCTTCTCCCTCCAAACCTCCCTCATCCTCCCCGGCTCAGGAAAGTTTTTGGATTTTGGGGCGGTTCGGAGATTTTAGAAAGAGCGGCTATCGCACGTTTGACGTGTGCGGTAGCCGCTCTTTTTGCCCTCCGGGAAAAATTCGCTGTCGGGCGATTGTTAGGTGCTTGGGTGGGCGATTGCTGTTTTGGTGGGCTTGATGTTGGGGAACTTTCCGTGCCCCCTTTCCTTCGAAAAAAGCCTATCAACGGGGGTTCGGGGCAGAGCCCCGAGAGGCTTTACCCCAAACTGTCGATCAGCGAGCAGAGGTTGTAGACCTCGTGTTCGGCGTCGCGCCACCAATCCATGCTCCAGATGCGCTTGATGCGCCATCCGCGGGATTCGAGGTATTTCTGGCGGTGATAGTCGCGCTCTCTTGCGGAGCGGGAGATGCTGTAGAGCTTGCCGTCGCACTCGATGCCGAGCACGTACTTGCCGCCCTTCCGGACCGCGATGTCGATGCGGTAGCCGCCGATACCGACCTGCGTGTCAATCTCATAGCCCTTGGCACGAAGCGCATCGGCAACCTTCTGGGAGAACGCGGTCTCCACCGCTGCCGGCATGATGCCGTAGGTCTCGCCGAAGGAGTGCAGAATCTGCTCGGTCAGCGCATTGTCACCGTCGCTGACTGCAAAGGCGTACTCCAGATAGCGCTTGAGAATGACCGGTCCCTCGTTCTTCGCGTCATCCAGCGACAGCTCGTTCGGACGGAAGGAGGTGACGATGTGAATCTTCTTGCGCGCGCGGCTGATGGCAACATTCAGGCGGTTTTCGCCGCCCTTCTGGTTGAGCCAGCCGAAATTGTGCATCAGCCTGCCACTGGAATTTTTGGCGTAGCCGATGGAGAACATGATGACGTCGCGCTCATCCCCCTGAACGCTTTCAATGTTCTTGACGAACAGACCGGTGTCCTCGCCGTTGTCCTTGCGGCTCATTTCGGAACGGATCGCCGCGCCAAACGCCGGGTCGCGGAGCGACTCTTCGTCAATGGCATCGTAAATCATATCCCGCTGCGAAGCGTTGAAGGAGATGATACCGATTGTCTCGTTGTGCTGGCGGGTTGCAAAGAACTCCTTAATCAGCGCCACGACCTGCTCTGCTTCCTTGCGGTTGGCGCGCGAAGTCCAGGTTGCGCCCTGCACCAGGTGTACCTCAATCGGCGGCTTTTCCGGCTTGTCGGTGTTCGGTGCGACAAACAGCCTGCCCTTGTAGAAGGCGTAGTTGGAGAAGTCAATCAGTTCCTCGTAGTGCGAGCGGTAGTGCGTGTTCAGCAGAATGTCGGGGTAGCGGAACCGGGCAAGGTCCAGAAGGCTTTCCTCTTCCAGTGCTGCCGAAACTTCGGCATCCTCGTCCAGAAGCTCTTCGTTCAACTCAATCCGACCGTCACCGAGACTGGAGGGACGCAGCTGCTTGTGGTCGCCCGCAATGACAACCTTTTTCGCGCGGATGATGGAGGGGATGCTCTTTTCCACATAAAGCTGGGATGCTTCGTCGAAAATCAGCAAGTCAAACAGCCCGTTCTGCTGCGGCAGGACCTCGGAGACCGTTTCCGGCGTCATCAGCCAGACCTTAATGCCCTTGAACAGCTCAAAATCGAACTTCTGCACGAATTTTGCCACGCTGGGACGGCGGCGGCTCTCGATTGCCCGGTTGATTTCGCCCTTGCGCTTGGAGGTGGTGATATACCGCAGATCGTTTGCCAGCACGCCGGAGATATGCTGCCGGGTCAGCTGCATCTTTTCGTCAATCTGCTTTTCCATGCCGGCGATGATCTTTTCAAACGACGCCACCTGCGGCAGCAGCGTACGGTTTTCCATTTCAAAGCGCTGGATATGCTCGAAAAGGATGGTGTTGTACAGCTCATCGTTCCATTCGCTCACGGTGCCGCCGCAGATTTTGTGAATCTTTTTCAGTGCCGCGAGATAGGTGTTTTCGTGCTCGGTCAGCGACATGACCACCGGCTTGAGGTTCGCGTAGCCGTCGGTAAATTCGTTCAGGCTTTGCTTGACTGCCTCCGGCTGCTCCATCATCAGGCGCAGCACGTAGGAGCCGCCCTTTTGGAAATAATCTTTGGTCGCCTGGGCGATGTCCTTGGACAGGCGGGACTTTGCCGTTTGCCGCTTGAGGAAGGAAAGATTGCGCCATTCGTCAATCTTCAGAATCATCTCGTCAATCGAATCCTTGAAGAGAATCAGATCGTAATTGGAAAGATCGTCGCGCATTTTGAGGAACCAGGGGTAGCGCTCAACGGTCAGCTGGTAGTGGTCCAGACTGCCGGTCAGCTGCGCGTTGGAGAACTTCTTGTGAATCTCCGCAACCTCGTCGTATTTCAGGCTCAGCAGCTCGTCGGTCATCAGCCCGCGGATGGTGCGGTAGGTCTTGATCTGATCGTGGTTCTGCAGGTTGATCCGGCGGCTTTCCATATAGAGCCGGTAAGGCTCAACGCCGAACGCGCCGGGGGTGTACAGCTTTTCGGCAATGGTCTCCAGAGTGGCAACGTTTGCGTCAATTTCCCGGGAGATCGGGGCAAGGTCGGGCGCGGAAATCGGCACGCTGGGGTCGGTGCTGTAGAGCAGGCGCTCCAGCTGACCGTAGAAGAGATTCTTATTGGTCGCGTCATCCAGCATGATGGCGTAGCGCGACAGATTTCCGAGACGGGAATAGACCACATCCAGCGCGGTCTTCTTTTCGGAGACCATCAGCACGGTGCGCCCGTCGTTGATAAACTGCGTAATCAGGCTGGTAATGGTTTGGGATTTACCGGTGCCGGGAGGACCCTCGATGACCAGCTCATCCTGGTTTTCGGCAGAGTAGAGCACCGCCTCCTGCGCGCTGTTGAGCGGGTTGATATAGACCAGTGAGGATTCGCTGATGGAAAGCGGCTTATCCGGCGTGTTCAACTCTTCCACGGCGGTGTCGTCCGAATAGAAATCGGTCCCGCCGTAATCGGAAATCAGGTCGGTGACCAGGCTGTTGACCAAACCCTTTTCGAGAATTTCGTCAAAGTCGCGCTGAATGGAATTGGAGTAGGCAGGGAAGCGCCCGATGACGATGTTCGGGACGATTTTCAGCGTGCCCTTGGTGTAATGCGGGAAGCTCTCGCCAACGTATTCGGTAAACTTTTTCAGTCGCTCGGGGTTGCCCTTTTCAATGCGGATGTCGTTCTCGGCGTAGAAGGCGAGCAGCGTATCCAGGAAGGTTTCTGGCTCCGCTTCTTCCAGCGAGCAATCGGGCAGCGCCGTGTCCAGATTGTTGAACTTGTCGTGCGCCAGAATCAGCGTGGAGTTATAGAGGATGTCGCGCGTGGGGTCGGCGCTGACCGTGATGTTTGCCGTGGAGCGGTCAAGCGTGACCGGGAAGAGGCAGAGCGGCGCACGGATGCCGAACTCGCCGCCGACCAGGCAGCCCTGGACAAACGGATAGCCGACGTACAGGTCGTTCTGACCCTTGTCGCGCTGGTCGCGGACCGTCTCACGCATCAGCCCGACCAGGTTGCGGTAGCGTTCGCGCGCAGGGTCATTGCGCGGCAGGTCCTGGTCGGTGACATCGGCAATGGTCAGGGGAGTGGAGGCGCGGAACAGAATGTCCAGCGGGTCATACCGCCCTGCCGGGTCGAAGATGTCAACCGCGTATTTTGGGGAAAGACGCGGCAAAAAGAGCATCCGGTTGTTCCGCGTGATGCTGATCAGCTTTTTGGAGAGCTCGCGCAGGGTTGCCATTGTGGTGTCGCTGACATCCTGCTTCTGCTCGTCGCGCAGAATGACCTCCAGAAATTTTTCGGCGTATTTTTCAACAAAGGCGGGACCGATGCCTGGGATGCTGTAAAAATCGGTCGGCTTTTTCGGCATGAGGCGAAGCATCTCGTCGATGGATTCGTCGCCGCAGATCACCGGTGTGTGTCCGGTCTGCGCTTTTTCCTGCTCCTTCAACGCCGCCCGGAGTGCCAGGAGGTCCGCACGCAAATCGGTTCCCGTCTGGGTGGTTTTGATCTCTTCCATGAGCGTCCTTCTTTCTGTTGCAAAATGGATGGTTATTTTTAGTATAGCATATTTTTTCGCATCCGTCAAGCGCTTTTTTACAATTTTGGGCAGATTCTTTTCTCTTTTCGGTGCAGGCGCGGGCGCCCGGCGGGGGAGGCTGTCGAACGGGCGGGAAGGCGGTCGGAGCCTGTCGGTGCGACACTCCTGCGACATGCAGTGCGACATTTCGGTGCGACAGTTGACCGAACCCCCAAAATAGTGAAAAAACTGAAAAAAATCAAAAGAAATTTTCGAAAACCCCTTGCATAATCCGGAAAAATATAATATAATATAAGAGCACGGTGGTGCAAAGTGGTGCGGAATGGGGCGAAATGGTGGAAATTCCACGATGGCGCACCGACCGGACCGAATCTGACCCGAAAGGAGGACCCTCGAAATGCTGGGTGGAGAGTACAGACACGCACTGGACCAGAAAAACCGAATCTTTACCCCTGCCAAGCTGCGCGATGAGCTGGGGACGTCCTTCGTTGTGGTCAAAGCCATTCGCGACAAATGCCTGAAGGTCTTCTCGCAGGCAGGCTGGGAGGCTTACATCGCTCCTCTGCGGGAGCAGAACCGCAAGCTGCAGGAGCAGGTGCTTCGCTTTCTCAACTCCACAAGTGCACAGGTCACGCCGGACGCGCAGGGGAGAATCCTCCTGACGCAGGAACTGGTTGACTATGCAGAAATCGAAAAAAATGCGGTGGTTGTCGGCTGCGGCGACTATGCGGAAATCTGGTCCGAAGAAAATTATGAGAAGATGAAGAACGAGACCGACATGGCAGAGATTCTGCGCCAGTTGGAGGAACTCGGACTGTAACGGCTGGTGACAGCGGAAGGGAGCCAATGATTTATGGAAGAACAATTCCGGTTTTCCCATAAGCCGGTGCTCTTTGAAGCCTGCATGGAGGCGCTTGCAATCCGTCCGGACGGAATTTATGTGGACGGAACAGCCGGCGGCGGAAACCACAGCTTTGGCATTGCGTCAAGGCTGGGGGAGGGCGGCAGGCTGATCGCGATCGATCAGGACGAAGACGCCATCCGCGCGGCGGGAGAAAAGCTTGCCCCATTTGGCGACCGGGTGACGGTCGTGCGAAGCAATTTCAGACAGGTTGCCGATGTTTGCCGGATGCTGGGCGTTGAGAAGATCGACGGCCTGCTTCTGGACCTCGGCGTTTCCTCTTATCAGCTCGATACTGCAGAACGCGGATTTTCCTATCAGGCGGATGCACCGCTTGATATGCGGATGGATTCGCGAAATTCCCTGACCGCTTACGATGTGGTCAATACCTACACGGAACAACAGCTTCGCCGGATCCTTTTCGACTACGGAGAAGAACGCTTCTCCGGACGGATTGCCTCCGCTATCCTGCGGCACCGGGAACGGGCGCCGATTCAGACCACAGGGGAACTGGTCGGAATTATAAAGGAAGCAATTCCTGCGGGCGCGCGGGATGGCGGGCACCATCCGGCAAAACGAACCTTTCAGGCAATTCGCATTGAAGTGAACGCGGAACTCGATGTCATCGAGCCGGCTATTCGCTCGGCGGTTGCCATGCTGAACCCCGGCGGGCGAGCCGCCGTAATTACCTTTCACTCCCTGGAGGACCGCATCGTCAAGCAAACCTTTGCGGATCTTGCCACGGGGTGTACATGTCCCAAAACGCTGCCGGTCTGCGTTTGCGGCAGGAAGCCGGTTGTCCGGTTGGTCAACCGGAAGCCGATTTTGCCGGACGAGACCGAGCTTGCGGAAAACCCGCGTTCGCGGAGTGCCAAGCTCCGGGTGGCGGAAAAGCTGTAATACTTTATTAAATAGGAAGATAAGGAGGTACCGAAATGCAGGAAACAGGATTGACGGAACGGACGGAAGAGACACTGAGCGAGGCTTGTATCGGCGCGGTGACCTCCCGGTTTGCCGCCCGCGGACTTGCCGAAACGGCAAGACGGGAAGCGGAAGAGCAGCAGGAGCGCGAACGCCTGACACGCGGACAAGCCCCGATTGCTTACCGGATGTCCGATGCCGAGAACGGCGCGGATGCCTACCGCTCGGGCGACGTGATGACCGAGGATGACCTGCTGCGTTACGCGGGTGAGAACCGCGCAATGCGGGTGGACGGAAAGGATTTCTCCGCTGACACAGCCGGGGTTTACGAGACCTCGGAGGCGCACGCGCTGGAACCTGCCGTGAAGAAACCGACCGCGCTGGATACCGTGCGGCAGACCGGCGAAACCCTGAAAAAGCTGCCTGCGCAGACGGTTGAGACGGTCAAAAAGCGATACCTTTTGTGGTTTGATCCGCGCAAGGGCTCAACGGAGAACGAAAAGCGCAGATTCCCGCTGTCGGCATTTGCCGCAGTTGCGGCGGTCGCAATCTCCATGATGCTCATCGTTGCCGGCTCGCTGATGGTGATCGGTGCCGAAACGCAGATCAGCCGCCTGAACAAGCAGATTACGAATCTGCACGAAGAAATTGCCGATCTGAAATCCGACCTCGAATCGTCGGTCGATCTGGTGGAAATCCGCCGCATCGCAACCGAGGAATACGGTATGGTCGGCGAGGAATATCTGAAGATGGATTATATCGTGCTTGACCGCGACGAGATTGCCGAGGTCAAGGGGGAGCGGCGCAAGGACGGCATCGGTCTGGCGGGACTTTTGAGTGCAATCGGCAGAAAATGATCGGAAAACAGTCATAACGCATCAGCTTTGTCCATACACTATACCGTCGGCGGACAAAGACGAACCCTCTCCGCCATCGGCCGGAAAGGGGGAGTTGCATGAAGCACAAACGAAACGGCGTCGATGCACCGGCTGACGGGCTGACGGTCCGCCGCGCGGGCATTCTGGCAATTACGGTAACGGCGCTGTTTGCGGTGCTGCTCATTCGGATTCTGGTTTTGCAGACCGTAGAATACGACCGCTACCAGCAAAAAGTGATCGACCAGATCACCACGCAGACCGAGGTCACCGCCAATCGCGGCACCATTTACGACCGCAACGGCGTGGCGCTGGCGACCAACATCACAACCTACCGGATCTTCGTTTCCCCCAAGTCGATTTCCGACGCGCAGAGCGAGATGGACCGCAACGGAGAGAAGATCGATCTGAACGATATGATTGCGGAAAAACTTTCCGGGCTTCTGGGCGTGACGAAGGATTTCGTTCTGCAGGAGACCGGCAAGGTCCGCTATCTGGACCGGACCATCAAGCGCAATGTCAGCGAAGAGGTTGCCGACAGCGTGCGTGCCTTCATCAAAGAAAAAGGCTTGCAGCGCATGATTTACCTGCAGCCGACCTCCACCCGCTACTATCCGCGCGAGACGCTTGCTTCACATGTCCTCGGCTTTACGGGGAGCGACGGAACGGGGCTGTACGGTCTGGAATACTCCTACAATCAGTTGCTTGCCGGCACGAACGGGCGCATCGTCACCGCCCGGGACGCGCGCGGCAACGAAATGCCTTACGAATATGAGGAATACATCGAAGCGAAGGACGGCTACGACCTGACCACCACGCTGGATGCCTATGTGCAGGCAGCGCTGGAGCAGCAGCTGGAGAATGCCTACACCGCGTCCGGCGGCAAAAACCGCGCTGCGGGCATTGTGATGGATGTCAACACAGGCGCAATCCTTGGCATGGCGGTGTATCCGTATTTTAATCTGAACGACCCCTGGACGCTGGATGAGCAGTCGGAGGAAAAGCTCTCCGAATGCGAGTGCGCGCCCGGAACCGAGGAACACGAGAAATACCGGCAGGAACTTCTGCTGCGGATGTGGTCGAACAAAGCGCTGACCGAATCCTACATCCCCGGCTCGACCTTCAAGGTCATTACCGCCTCGATGGTGCTGGAGGAGGATGTGGTCAAAACGACCGACAGCTTCAACTGCCCCGGCTACAAAGAGGTCCTCGGGCACAAAATTCACTGCCACAAGACAACCGGACACGGCGCGCTGACCTTTGCACAGGGCATTCAGCAATCCTGCAACCCGGTGCTGATGAGCGTTGGGCTGAAGCTCGGCGCCGACAAATTCTACAATTACCTCACGTCCTTCGGATACCGCGAAAAAACCGGTATCGACCTGCCCGGCGAGGGAACGAGTGTTGTAGCGGCTCAGGATTCCTTTACGGACCTGGACCTTGCGATCTACTCTTTCGGGCAGAACTTCAATGTGACGCTGATCCAGCAGATCACCGCAATCTCTGCGGTGGCAAACGGCGGGTATCTCGTCACGCCGCACCTGCTCTCCTCGGTGACCGACGGAGAGGGGAACGTGATTCGCTCCTTTGACACGAATGTCCGCCGCCAGGGGGTCAGTGCCGGTGTCTGCAAGACCGTTTCGCAGATTCTGGAGGAGGGCGTTTCCGGCAACGGCGGCGCAAAAAATGCTTATGTGGCGGGTTATCGTATTGCTGCAAAGACCGGTACTTCCGAAAAGAAGGACGCCGGGGCAAAGGGAAAATACGTCTGCTCGACGGTTGCCTATGCACCGGCAGAGAATCCGCGGTACGCGGTGATCATCATTGTGGATGAGCCAAGCAAGGGTCTGCTGTACGGCAGCACCGTTGCGGCACCCTATGTGGCAAATGTGATGGAGGTCATTCTCCCGTATCTCGGCGTAGAGGCGATTTATTCGGAGGAAGAGCTGGCGCACAAGGTGGTGGAAGCCCCCCGCGTGCTCGGCTGGACCGGCACCTATGCGCAGAAGCGCTACGGCGAGAAATTCCGCATTGACATCATCGGCGATGAGGACGGCGTAATCGTTGGGCAGTATCCCGAGCCCGGCACTGCGATGGAGCAGGAAACAGCGCGGCTGGTACTTTACACCGGCAAGAAGGCTTCCGATGTGGAGCCGGAAACGGTTGTGGTGCCCGATCTGACCGACATGACGGCTCTGGCTGCTGCCGGAAAGCTCCGGGAGCTTGGCTTGAATGTCCGCATTAAGGGAACGAAGTATTACACCTCCGGTTCGAATGCGACTGTGATTTCGCAATCCGTCGAAAAGGGGACCGTGGTCCCGCGCGGCACCGTTATCGAAATCCGCTTCTACTCTCTCGAGGACGAAGACGGCGGCGGGTTGTAGGTGGGGGAAGACCTTGGGGCGCTGCCCCAAGCCCCGCTTAGGACCTTCTTGGAATGAAGGGAAAACTGGATTGCGAGCAATTCAGTTTCTAAGAACCCCAAGAACTTTCACTGAGAAGAATTTCAGAAGTGCGGGGAAACTCCAAAGGTTTCCGGATGTGAAAAGACGGTATTTCATGATTCGGAGGATGACCGTGGAGCTTGGCGAATTATGTCGCGCGGCGGCGCTGGAATGTCCCGGGGAGGCTGCCGGGCAGGAGATTTCCGCTCTTGCAATGGATTCGGGACGCGTGACACCGGGGAGCCTGTTCATCTGTATCAAAGGGCTGCACACCGACGGGCACCGCTTCATCAGGGAAGCGGTTGCAAAGGGCGCTGTTGCGGTGCTCTGCGAGACCGGGCGGGGACCTGCACCTGTCACAACGCTTTATTCGGACAACACGAGGCGCGCCTGTGCGCGGTTATACAACGCATTCTGGGGAAACCCTGTGGCGAGCCTGCATTTTATCGGCGTGACCGGAACCAACGGCAAAACGACCGTCACGCACATGCTCCGGGCAATTCTCGAAGCATCCTTATACCGCACGGGGCTGATCGGAACCGTGGGCTGCGAATCGGCTGGCAGGCATCTTGCCCCGCTGGAGCGCGCTCCGCTTTCCAACATGACCACCCCGGACCCGCCGGACCTTTACCGGATGCTCCGGGAAATGGCAGACGACGGGGTCGAATATGTCCTGATGGAGGTCACCTCCCATGCACTGGCGCTTGGGAAGCTGGACCCAATCCGCTTCCGGGCGGGTATCTTTACCAATCTGACCCCCGAGCATCTGGATTTCCACGGAACGATGGAATCCTACGCCGGGGCAAAGGCAGAACTGTTTCGCCGCTCGGAGCTGTCGGTCATCAACACTGATTCTCCCTACGGGGACAGCATGCGGGCTGCGGCAGCAGGCAGAAGTGTCAGCTGCAGTGCCGTTGGCAGAACTGCCGATTACCGCGCCGAAAATCTGCATCTCGGCTCGGTGCGCGGGGTGGAATATGAACTCCGCTCCGGCAACATGAGAATGAAAATTTCCTGCCCGATTCCGGGCGGCTTTACCGTTATGAACTCCATGCAGGCGGCTGCCTGCGCGCTCGAACTGGGCATCGGTCCATCCTCCATTCAGGATGCGCTTGCATCCATGACCGGTGTGCGGGGGAGAATGGAGCGTGTCCGGTTGGGTGTGGGCGCAGACTTCAGCGTATTGATTGACTACGCGCACACGCCGGACGCATTGGAAAAGCTGCTGCGCACGGCGCGCGATTCCTCCGGGGACGGACAGCGGGTTGTTCTGCTGTTCGGCTGCGGAGGGGATCGCGATAAGAGCAAACGGGCAATGATGGGCAGCGTGGCGGAGCTTTACGCCGACCGCGTGATTGTGACCTCCGACAACAGCCGGAGCGAGGACCCCGAGGCGATTATCGCCGACATCCTCTCCGGCATGCGGAAGGGGACGGCAGAGGTCATTCCCGACCGTGCCGAAGCAATCCGGCAGGCGATTCTGACCGCGCAGCCGCGTGACCTGATCCTGCTTGCGGGAAAGGGACACGAGGAATACGAAATCGACCGAACAGGCAGGCACCGGTTTTCCGAGCGGGAAATCGTGCTTGCCGCCAACGAAGAGAGAAACCGCCGGGGCACATCCGGCAGACCATAGCAAAATCCCGCTACTTGCGGACGGGAAGGTTGTGAGACAGTGAAAATCCGATTCAGTATGGGCGCAATCAGCGCCGGAACATTTGCCGAAATGTGCGGCGGGACCCTGCGCGACGGCAGGGGTGCCAATCTCCGGATTCGCTATATTTGTACAGACTCCAGAGAAGCCTACGACGAGACTGTTTTTACGGCGCTGCGCGGCGACCGGCAGGACGGTCACGATCATATCGCGGGCGCCATTGCCAACGGCTGCAGATGCGTGCTCTGCGAGCACAGCTGCGATGCCATCGAGCAGGCGGGCGCGGCTGCGGTGGTGGTCAACAACACCGAGCTGGCACTGTCCTATTTTGCAAACGCATGCCGGCATGCGCTGACCTGCCACACCGTGGCGGTGACCGGCAGTGTCGGAAAGACCACAACAAAGGATATGCTGTATTCGGTCCTGTCCGTGGCGCATAAGACCTACAGAACCCCGGGCAATCACAACAGCCTGATCGGAATGCCGCTGTCGGTCAGCGAGATTCCGGCTGACACCGCATGGGCGGTGCTGGAGATGGGCATGAGCGCCTTCGGAGAGGTTGAGCGGCTGTCGGTTGCGGCAGAGCCTGATCTCGCAATTATTACCAACATCGGCACGGCGCACATGGAAGCGCTCGGTTCGCGGGAAAATATCTGTCGGGCAAAGCTTGAGGTGCTGTGCGGACTGCGCACGGGCGGCACGCTTTTGCTCAACGGAGACGAACCGCTCCTGCGCGGCATCGGCGGCACCGGCTACAAAACCGTTTACGTTTCGCTGGAGAATGCGAAGGCGGATTACCAGGCGCGGAACATCCGCGTGGAGGAATCGCGCACGCTGTTCGACCTGGTTTGGGCGGGCGGCGAGGAACGCGACCTGTCTGTCGGCGTGATGGGAAAGCACAATGTTTATGCGGCGCTGTTTGCGTTTGCGGTCGGCATCATGAGCGGCATGACGCCCGACGAGGTTCGCGAAGGGCTGGAACGCTTTCAGCCGGAGGGCTTGCGGCAGAGAATGACCGACATCGGAACCCTGACCCTGATTGAGGACTGCTACAATGCCTCGCCGGAATCGATGAACGCCTCGGTTGAGGTCCTGCGGGATTTCTGCCGGCAGACCGGCAGACGCAGCGTTGCGGTGCTGGGCGACATGCTGGAGCTTGGCGGACAAAGCCCTGCGCTGCACCGCCGGGTCGGCGCGCATCTGGCATACCTTGGCGTGGAGCAGCTGATTACGGTCGGACCGATGAGTCTGCAGATTGCGGTCGGTGCGCAGCAGATGGGCATGGACCCCGCAGCAATCAGCAGCTTTTACGAATGGAATGACATCACCCCTGTGGTGGAAAAACTGAAGGAAATCCTCTTTGACGGCGATGTGGTGCTCTTCAAAGCGAGCCGCGCGGTGGGGGAGGAACGGATTATCGAAGCGCTGAAACGTGCGGCGGTGTCCGTAGAGTAAGATGGCCAACAGCGCTTCCGTTTATACGGAAGCGGAACGATAAGCAACCGGAGTAAAGACAAAGCAATGAAAGAATTCAGCATCACATTCGCGATCGGCACCGCGGCGGTGTTCGCGCTGACGGTGGCTGCGGAGCGGATCCTCATTCCGATCCTGCGCAGCCACAAGCTGGGTCAGAAGATTCTTGACATCGGACCCCGCTGGCACAAATCCAAGGAAGGGACTCCCATCATGGGCGGGCTAGGCTTCATCCTTGCCGCACTTGTTGTTATGGCGGTCTTTTTCGTCGTGCGCGGGATTCAGGGGCGCGGCGCGGATTATATTCCGCTGGCGCTGACACTGGGTCTGGCGGTCGGAAACGGTGCAATCGGCTTTGTCGACGACTATTGCAAACTGGTCAAAAAGCAGAACGAGGGGCTGACCTGGAAACAGAAGCTGTTTCTGCAGCTTGCGCTGGCAACGGCATATGTGGTGGTGATGGCTTATACCGGCAATCTTTCCACCTCGGTCAACCTGCCCTTTACCGACCGGACTCTGTATCTCGGCTGGGGCGTTTATCCGCTCTCGGTCATCATCCTTGCGGGCGTGACCAACGGCGGCAACATCACCGACGGCGTGGACGGTCTGGCATCGGGGGTCACCTTTGTCATCGGCGGTTTCTTCGCGGTCTGGGCGTTCTCCATGCAGAGCGAGCAGGTCGGCGCGGTTGGGGCAATCCTCATCGGTGCGTCCCTTGGGTTCTTAGTCTACAATTTCCACCCTGCAAAGGTCTTCATGGGGGACACCGGCTCGCTGTTCTTCGGCTCGCTGGTCATCGGAACCGCATTCATGATGCGGGAGCCGATTGTGGGGCTGATTGTGGCGGCGGTGTTCATTCTGGAGATGCTTTCGAGCCTGTTGCAGGTGGTGTATTTCCGTCTGACGCACGGCAAGCGGCTGTTCAAAATGGCACCGGTTCATCACCACTTCGAGCAGTGCGGATGGGGAGAGAACCGCATCGTGCTGACCTTCTCCCTGACCGAAGCGCTGTTCTGTGTCCTTGCCTGGTTTGCCCTGCACTAATATTCGAAAGGACCGAAACCGCATGGGAGGCTCCGGGCGGGGGCTGAGGCAGCGCCCCGGGCGTTCCCGGTGCGATCTGAGCGGGGGTGTGCTGGTTTATGAATGAAGAAAAACGGGTGGCGGTCCGTTCCTCCCTTCCTGCGGTGAGCGGCGGGGAGGAGGATGCGCCTCTCTCTGTAAAAGGAAGTCCGGATATTCCGATGCTGCTTCTGACCGTCATCCTGGTCCTGTTCGGCTGCGTGATGGTCTACAGCGCGTCGGCGGTTTATGCCGAGCAGTATCACCATGACAGCACCTATTTCATCGTCCGGCATCTCATTTTCGCGCTGATCGGCGCGGGCGCCATGTTCCTGATCATCCGGTTCTGCACGCCGGTGTTCTGGCAGGATTTTGCCGTGATTCTGTTCGGCATTTCGATTCTGTTGCTTCTGGCGGTGCTGGTCATCGGCGACGACCTCGGCAGCGGCGCCAAGCGGTGGCTGAACTTCGGTTTCATCACGCTGCAGCCTTCCGAGATTGCCAAGCTGGCGCTGGTCATGATGCTGGCAAAATATATGACGAAATACAGCGAGAAGGTCCGCTCCGAATATCGCTTCGGCGGCAGTTTTGTCTACGGAGTGGTCTATCCCGGCATGATGATTGCCGTAATTGCCGGTCTGATTGCGCTGGAGCATCACATTTCCGGGCTGATGATTGTCGGCATGCTGGGAATCTCGGTCATGTTTTTGGGCGGGACCAAGGTGAAATGGATTGCGGCAATCGGCGGACTGGTGGTTTGCGCCGGGTGTCTGCTGGTGCTGGTGTCCTCGTATGCGCAGTCGCGCGTGGATACCTGGCTGCACATCGACCAGGCAGACCCGCTGGGCGAGGCTTGGCAGACGCTGCAGGGGCTGATGGCAATCGGCTCGGGCGGTCTGTTCGGAACAGGGCTTGGGAACAGCCAGCAGAAATTCGGCTATGTCTCCCAGCCGCAGAACGACTTTATTTTTACCATTGTCTGTGAGGAGCTCGGTTTCTTCGGTGCGTTTCTGGTGGTGGCGCTGTTTGCCATGTTCGTCTGGCGCGGCTTTTACATCGCGCGGCATACCACCGATGCCTTCTCGGCGCTGGTGGTCTACGGGCTTACCTTCAAGGTCGGGCTGCAGGTGGTGCTGAACATTGCCGTTGTCACCAACTCCATGCCGAACACGGGAATCTCCCTGCCGTTTTTCAGCTACGGGGGAACCTCGCTGGTGCTGCAGATGATTGAGGTTGCGATTATCCTTTCCATCTCCCGGTACGCAACGCACCGGAAGATCTGACCCGGTTGCCGTCCAACCTACGAGACAGGTCTTAAAGGAGGCTCACATGAAGGTACTGCTGACCGGCGGCGGAACGGCGGGGCATATCAACCCGGCGCTCGCCATTGCCGATATGATCCGGCGGAATGCGCCCGGCTCCGAGATTGCCTTTGTCGGCATCCGGGGCGGGAAAGAGGAGGACCTTGTTCCGCGGGAAGGGTACCGGCTGTACTATGTCAAATCGAAGGGGATTCAGCGATCCTGCCGCCCGCGCGCCATGCTCTCCAACGTGCATGCGCTCTGGCTGGCTGCGGCATCTCCTTATTACAAATCCACGCGGTCGATTCTGGACGACTTTCAACCGGACATCGTAATCGGGACCGGCGGCTATGCCTGCTGGCCCATCATGGCGGCAGCCGCAAGGCGGGGCATTCCGACCGCGCTGCACGAATCCAACG